>DATIUU010000210.1:0-13862 GCA_035466635.1 Woeseiaceae bacterium | reverse complement strand
AAGGCGAGCCGGACCTGTACCTCACGGTAACGTTCAAGAACTGGGCCGCATTCGATCGCGGTGTCGAGTACTTCGAGAAGCTCGGCGCACAGATCCTCGGCTCCACCGAGGATATGCGCGAAGCGAACATCGATCGCGCCGAGTTGCGGACGATCGGCAGCACCTTCGTGCTGCAGGAACTCGCGTTCAAGGACTGACGGTCTCCTCTGCGCACACCGGAGCCCCTGCCCTGCAGGGGCTTCTTTGTTTCCGGGTCCCGTATCGCGCGCACCGCGCCTCGACATGCCCGCCCGGTTCGCAACGCGGTTTTTCTTCTGCCGCACCGCAGCATCACGCGTCAGTTCCGAACAGGATGGATTGCGCTATGCTTTGCGCCCGGAGGTGACAGGTTGGGCGGGATGAACTTCAGGCTTTCCCCGAGGGTGTGCGTGATCGGCGGCGCCAACGTCGATATCCATGGCGCGGCGTATCAACCCTTGCGGTTGCGCGACTCCAATCCGGGTTCGGTGCACGTGTCCCCCGGCGGCGTCGCGCGCAACGTCGCCGAGAACCTGTCCAGGCTCGGCGTCGACTGCCGCCTGGTGACGGCGGTCGGCAAGGATCCGAACGGCGAGATGCTGCTCACGCACGGCCGGGAAGCCGGTATCGACATGCGCTACGTGCAGGAACTGGCGTCGGCACCGACCTCGGCCTACCTCGCAGTACTGGATCGGTCGGGCAACATGCAGGTAGCCGTCGCCGACATGGACATCATGGACCAGCTCACCGCGGCACGCCTCGAACCCCTGCGCAACGCGATCGGCGAAACGTCGCTGCTGGTCATCGACGCAAACCTGGCCGACGACGCGCTGTACTGGGTGGTGAACACGTTCCCGCGCCATGACATCTTCGCGGACACGGTTTCCACGGCCAAGGCCATGCGCCTGAAACCCTACCTCGGCAGGCTGCACACGCTGAAGACCAACCCCGCAGAGGCGGAAGCCCTGACGGGGTTCGACGCCAGGACGGCTGCAGAGCTCGACAGGATGGCAGACTGGCTGCACGGCCAGGGCGTGCAGCGACTGTTCCTCACGCGGGCCGAGCACGGCCTGTTCTACAGTACTCGAGACGGCCGCGGCCACGTCCCCCTGGAGGCGGGCGACGGTGACGTGAGGAGCACGACCGGTGCCGGCGATGCATTCCTTGCGGCCCTGGTCTACGCACAGTTGCAGGGCTGGCCGCTCGACGGAACGCTGCAGTTTGCCGGCGCCGCGGCGCAAGTCACGGTCGCCGACCGGTCGCCGAGCAGTCCGTCGCTGTCACTGACGGCGATCGAGCGCGCGCTGAAGGTATAGCGTGACGCGGCCGGCAAGCAGCCACCTCGATATCGCGGCAGAGGTCGGCGACGCGCTGCGGCGCGGTGCCGCCGTGGTCGCGCTGGAATCGACCATCATCAGCCATGGCATGCCGTATCCCGAGAACGTCGAAACCGCCCTCCGGGTGGAACGCGCGGTTCGGGAAGGCGGCGCGATTCCTGCGACCGTCGCCGTCCTCGGTGGCCGGCTGAAGGTAGGCCTCGGCGGCGAGGAGATACGCTACCTGGGCGAGCGCGGCAAGGCCGTTACCAAGACCAGCCGCCGCGACCTCCCGTTCGTCGTGAGCCGCGGCGCAGACGGCGCGACCACCGTGGCCGCATCGATGATTCTCGCCGCGATGGCCGGCATCCGGGTGTTTGCGACCGGGGGCATCGGCGGCGTGCACCGCGGCGTCGCCGAAACGATGGACGTCTCCGCCGATCTCGAGGAACTCGCAACGACTGACGTCGCCGTCGTGTGTGCGGGCGTGAAATCGGTGCTCGACATCGGCCGCACGCTGGAGTACCTGGAGACCAGGGGCGTCGCAGTCGTGGGCTACCGCACCGACCGGCTCCCCGCGTTCTACACGGCGTCCAGCAGGTTCCCCGTGGACTACCGGGCCGACAGCCCGGCCGAAATCGCGGCCGCCCTGAACGCGAAACGGGAGCTGGGCCTTGCCGGCGGCACCGTTATCGCGAACCCGATACCGGCGGCGCACGCACTCGACGACCGCGAGATCGATGCCGTCATCGAAGCCGCTCTCTCGGACATGGACGACCTCGGCATCACCGGCAAGGACACAACGCCGTTCCTGCTCGCAAGGATCGCCGAGCGCACCGACGGCCGCAGCCTGCGGGCCAACATCGAACTGGTCGTCAACAACGCGCGGCTGGCCGCAGCGATCGCGACGGCGCTGTAGCGGCCGGTGGTTCGGGCCGGGGTCAGCGCAGGACGATATCGGTAAGGATGTCGTGAATGACCTGGGTCGCCACGTCGACCAGCAGTACCTTGCCGTCGACAATAATGCGCTCATAGCCGCGCGCCGGCGCCGGCAAGGCATGCACTAGGCCATCCGGCAGCTGCTGTTTCGCGAGTCCCGGCGGCAACGGCTTGCCGCGCGCGAGATTCTTCGCGATTCCCGGCGGCAGCCCCTTGCCCTTGTGCTTGCCCTTCGCGTTATCGCGCCCCGCGCCGTGCTCCTCGTACCAGGCGCCGATGATGCGGATCTCTTCGTCCGAGAATTCGACGGCAACGCCGACGTCAGCTGCAGCCGCGAGTGATGTTCCCAGCAGGACCGACAGTGCAGCAAGAATGGCAGGGATAGTCCGCGTCATGAGGGCTCGTCCTCATTGGTTCCAATACGGTAAAACTATCCCGCGGCCCGCGCGCCACGATGTTAATCAGGTCACATATCGGCCTGCCGGATCCACTCGCGGACGGTCGCCTCGATGAAAGGCAGCGGCGTCGACGCCACGTGCAGCACCGTGTCGTTGAATGCGCGCATGTCGAAACGATCGCCCAGCTCCTGCCGGGCTTCTTCGCGGAGTTCGAGTATCTTCAGCATGCCGAGCTTGTAGCCCAGCGCCTGCCCCGGCCAGACCGCGTAGCGTTCCACTTCGCTTACCGCGGTGCCCTCGTCCACGCCCTCGACGTCGACCATGTACTCGATGGCCTGCTCGCGGCTCCATTTCTTCGCGTGCATGCCGGTATCGACGACCAGGCGCACGGCCCGGTGCAGTTCCGCCTGCAGGCGCCCGAGGTCGCCGTACGGGTCGCCGTCGTACATGCCCATCTCGGCAGCGAGCAGTTCGGCATACAGCGCCCAGCCCTCGCCGGCGGCATTCGACCAGATCGCCGGGAGCAGCGGCGGCAAATCCTGCTCCACCGCCGTGGCGAAGTGCAGGTGATGCCCCGGTATGGCCTCGTGATAGCTCAGCGTCGGCAAAGCGAACCGCGGGTGCACCGCCGTGTCGCGCACGTTGAGCCAGTAAACGCCGGGCCGCGAGCCGTCTTTCGCGGGCGGATTGTAGTAACCGGTCGGCGCAGAGTCCTGGCTGTAAGCGGGCACCGCCTTCACCTCCACCGGGTACTTCGGCATCGTCGCGAACCACTGCGGCAGCACCGCCTTGATGGCCTCGACCTGCGCGCTGGCATCGGCAATCAGCGCGGCCTTGCCTTCCGCGGTGTTCGGATACATGAAGCGCTCTTCCAGGTTGAGCTGCTGCATGCGCTCGCCCACGGTGCCGTCCGTGTACCCCTCGCTCTTCAGGATCGCGTCCATCTCGGCGGTGATCCTCGCGACCTCGTCGAGACCGACCCGGTGAACCTCGTCCGGGGATCGCTCCGTGTCCGTCATGTGCCGGACCATTGCGGCATACAGGGCCTCGCCTTCCGGCAGGCGCCAGATGCCGGCCTCGTGCGGGGCGGACGCGCGGATCTCGGCAAGGTAGTCACCGATGCGGCGGTACGCGGGAATGACCTCGTTCGCGACGATCTGCAATGCGCGCTCGGCATAGGCGGCGGCATCCTCGACGTCCGCCGCGTCCAGCCGTTCGAGGAAGCTCACGTAAATGGCGTTTTCCGCGGCCGGGGCCGCGACGAACGACTCGACCACGGCCAGCGACTTGTCGACCACGAAGTCCGGCGGGATGGCCCCCCTGGCAACCCCGATACGAAAGCTCTCCAGCGCACCGTCGAGCGCTTCCCTGACGGCAGCGAGCCGCACCAGGTACGCCTCCGCATCCTCGCTGCTGGTGACGGGCTGCTTGCTGTTCAGGAAGTTCGGGATGTCGACGGTCGGACCGGAGTTCTGGTTGATCGTGTACGGCAGGAAATAGAAACCGAAGCCGTCGACGGTCGTGCCGTAATCCACCACGGCTGCCGGCGCGAGCGCCCCCTGCATCAGTGTCGTCGCGACGGCATGCGTGCGCGGCCTGTCCCCCGTCAGTTCCGCGGGGTCGATCGCCTGCATGCGCGCGAGCGCGGCGGCAAGTTCCTCGCGCCGCCCGGTTTCGCCGAGTGGCGATCGGCTCTTCAGGCGATGTGCCGTGCGCGGCACGACGAGCTCGGACACGCCGTAGATCGTGGCCTGTTCGGGGTTGTGATAGAAGAAAGCGCGGGTCATGTCGTCGAGCGCCCGGTCGAAAGCGGAATCGGCAGACTCTTCGGTTTGTGCCGGCGCGGCAGGTGCTTCTGCCACGGGTGCCTGCGCGTCATCGCCCGGCCCGCAGCCGGTCACAAGAAAGAGAAGGCCCGTCAGGGCGAGCAAGGTCCTGGTCATCGTGAATTCCCCTGGATGATTCCGGGCCAGTATACGGTTCGTGAATTACGAGTAAATTCGTTTCATCAGCGGGCCGATCCGGCGCATCCCGACCAGCGCCGTGGTCGTCAGCAGGCCGGACATCATCGCACCCGTTACGCCGCAGGTGAGCGTGTCCTGGCCGGTGAGCCAGAGCCCGGGAATGCGCGTTCGCGGGCCTAGCCATTCCTGCCTGAAGCGCTGCACCGTGTGGTCCAGGCCGTAGAGCTCGCCACGCTGATAGGCGCAGAACCACTCGGTCGACAACGGCGTCGATACCTCGTAGTAGTCCACCCGGCCTTCGAGCTGCGGCAGCTTGTCGTAGAGGTGCCGCAGCAGGCGTTCGCCCAGTTCCGCCTTGAACGCATCGTAGTCGTCGCCGCGCTTGCCCCAGGTCGTGCCCCGCCATCGTTCGAACCACTCGTAGGGCGCCGGGGCCACGATCTCGATGGTCGCCGTGCCCGGGTGGCGGTTCAGGTAGTCCGGGTCCTTCGCCGACGGGAACGAGATGTAAACCACCGGAAACTCGGCGTTCCTGTCCTGCACGAAGGCCTCGACGGCTGCGTCGTAGTCGTTGTGCGGATAGATCCAGAAGTTCGTTTTCGGCAGGCCCAGCTCCCCGGCCGTGGCCTTCAGCCCGATATAGACGCCGAGGTGCGCGAAGCTCGGCTGCACCGACTCGAGCCGGCGGGCATAGCCGAACGCGTCGGCATCGCCGGAAGGCAGCAGGCGGCCGAAGGTGTTGGAGACGCCGGCGGAGGAGATCACCGTGCGGCAATCGATGCGGTGGCCGTCGGCCATCTCGACGCCGCTGACGGCACCGTCTTCGAGGACGATGCGCTCGACCTTCGCGTAGGTGAATACTTCGCCGCCCGCCTGGCGTATTTTCGGGATGATGCTGTCTGCAATGCACCAGCTGCCGCCGACCGGGTAGAACCCGCCGTGCATGTAATGCCGCGCGATCATTGCGTGCACCATGAAGGCCGACCGCTTCGGCGGCAGGCCCATGTCACCCCATTGCCCGCAGAGCGTCGCGATGAGATCGGCGTTCTGCGTGAGGCCGCTCAGCACGTCGTACGTGCTGCGGTACATGAAGCCCGGCGAGCGCAGCTTCAGTACCGGCACCGCCAGCTTGCGCTGCCAGGGCTTCAGTACCTTTTCCATGCCGAGGTCGCCGAGCGCCCGGCCGACTTTTTGCAGGAGGTCCATGTAGGCATCGATGGCGTGTTCTTCTTCGGGGAACTGGCGGACCAGGTTGTCGCGGAACGCCTGTTTGCCGGCGACCGCGTTGTAGGTCTTGTCACCGACGTAGAAGCGGTCGTATTCCTCCGCCATCGGCGCCCAGTCGAGCCTGCCGCCTGACAGGAAGTCGAACAGCTTGCGGGTCCGCGTGGGTGCACCCACGTCGCCGATGTAGTGCACGCCGACATCCCATTCGTAGCCGTTGCGCTCGTAGGAATGCGTGTAGCCGCCCGCCGTGTAGTGCTGCTCGAGCACGCATACGCGCCAGCCGAGATCGCTCAGCAACGCCGCGGTCGTCAGTCCGCCCATGCCGGAGCCGATGACGACGGCGTCGTATGCCGCCGCAAGCCGTCCCGGGCGATAACGATAGCCGATTCGCAGCGTGCTGGGCTTCACGATGCGTCAGTCGCCCTCGATGCCGAGCTGCTCCTTGAGGGCGGCGAGCTCCGCCTCGAGTTTGCTGACCCGCTCCTCCAGGCCGGCAACGCTCACGCGTTCGCCGGAGGAGCGTCGTTCGGCCGGCGCCTGGCTGGCATAGGCTTCCACATCGACCGCACCCGAGAACAGGTGCATGTATTCCGAGTCCTTGCGGCCCGCCGTGCGCGGCAGCTTTACGAGCAGCGGGCCGCCCTCCCGCTCGACCAGGCTGGCGAGCGCTGCCACGACGTCCGAATTGTCGGCGAACGTGTGCAGCCGGCCGCTGCGCGCCCGGAGCTCGCCCGGTGTCTGCGGCCCGCGCAGCAACAACAGGCAGACAATGGCGAGCTGCGCGTCGTTGAAATGAAAGTCGCTGTAGCGCGTATTGCAGAAACGCTGGGTGTACTTCTCGGTGCGGCTCTTGAAGTTCTCGTCGGTGCGCACGAGATGCTTGGCTTCCAGGTCGCGGATCGTGTGCTGGACCTCGCCCTGGGTGAGGTTCATGACCGGTTCGCGGGACGATTTCTGGTTGCAGGCATTGGTCAGCGCATTGAGCGTCAGCGGGTACTGTTCCGGCGTGACGATCGATTTCTCGATCAGGCAACCGATGACGCGGGCCTCCTTGTCAGTGAGCTCTGGCAGCACGTTCTATCCTCGAGTCGGGTGCCCGGATGCGGCACGCCGCATACTGTGGCGTAAAGGGCCATGCCGGGCAACTCCGCCTGTGCCGGAACGGCTTGGAAGCCCGCCGCGATTCCCCCACAATAGCCGCCTTCCCGGCCGGGGCGGCCGGTCGCGAACCTCCGAGGGAGACAGCCGTGCAAAGAATCGTACTCGTTTTCGTGATGCTGGCGCTCGGCGCCTGCGGCAAGGAACCGGCCACCGAAAAGCCGTCGAGCGAACCGGCGGCAGCCACTGTCGCCGAGACGACAACGGCGCAGCCGTTCGCGGTCAGCGTCGACCGTTTTGCCGACATGGAGGTGCTGCGCTACGAAGTCCCCGGCTTCGACGAACTGTCGCTCCGGGAAAAGCAGCTGGCGTATTACCTGTCGCAGGCGGCGCTGGCCGGCCGCGACATCATTTACGACCAGAACTACGAGCACAACCTGCGCATTCGCAAGTTACTGGCGGCGGTCGTCGGCACCTACAGCGGCGATCGCAATAGCGAGGATTTCAGGAAGCTTCTCGAGTACGCCAAGCGCGTCTGGTTCGCGCACGGCATCCATCATCATGCCTCCAACGACAAGATGCTGCCGGAATTCACGCCGGAGGCACTGATCGCGATGGTCGCGAAGAGCGACGCTTCGAAGCTGCCGCTCGACGCGGGCCAGACACGCGGCGAGCTCCTCGACGGGTTGCGGCCGATCATTTTCGACCCCGACGTCGCGGCAAAGAAAGTGACGCTGGACCCGGACGTCGACCAGGTGGTGAACTCCGCCAACAACTACTACGACGGTGTCACGGCCGCCGAAGTCGAGCAATTCTATGCGGCCAGGGTCGACGAGGACCCGGAGCGACCGGTGTCCTGGGGCCTGAACTCGCAGCTGGCCAGGGTCGACGGCGAGATCGTGGAGCGTGTCTGGAAGATCGACGGGATGTACGGCCCGGCGATCGAGCAGATCGTGTACTGGCTGGAGAAAGCGGCGACGGTCGCCGAGAACGACCGGCAGAAAGCATGGATCGACAAGCTGGTCCGGTATTACAGGACGGGCGACCTGCGCGACTTCGACGAGTTCAACATCGCCTGGGTGGCGGACACGGACTCCCGGATTGACGCGGTCAACGGATTCATCGAGGTCTACGGGGACCCGCTCGGCTACCGCGGTGCCTGGGAGTCCGTCGTTTCGATCCGCGACCTCGAGGCCACCCGGCGCATCGCGACGATCGGCGCGAACGCGCAGTGGTTCGAGGACAACTCGCCCATCATGGACGAGCACAAGAAAGAGGACGTCGTCGGCATCTCGGCCAAGGTCATCACGGTCGTGATGCAGGGCGGCGACCTGACACATTCATCGACGATCGGCATCAACCTGCCGAACGCGAACTGGATCCGCAAGGAGCACGGCTCCAAGTCCGTCACGCTCGGCAATCTCATGGAAGCCTTCGAGATCGCGGCTGCCGCCGGCGGCCTGGCGGACGAGTTCGCCTATACCGAGGAAGAAAAAGCACGCAACAAGCAATACGGCGCACTGGGCTCGTTGCTCGATGTCGACATGCACGAGGTCATCGGCCACGCGTCCGGCCAGATCAACCCGGGCGTGGGCACGCCGAAAGAGACGCTCAAGAGTTACGCGTCGACACTCGAGGAAGCCCGGGCCGATCTCGTTGCGATGTATTACATCCTGGACCCGAAGCTCGTCGAACTCGGCCTGATGCCGTCGCTGGACGTCGGCAAAACGATCTACGAGTCGCAGATCCGGAACGGCCTGCAGTACCAGCTGCGCCGCGTGAAGCTCGGTGACGATATCGAGGAAGCGCACATGCGCAACCGCCAGCTGATCGCCGCCTGGGCTTTCGAGATGGGACGGGAAGACAACGTCATCGAGAAAGTCGAGAAGGACGGCAAGCACTACTTCGTGATCAACGATTACGATGCGTTGCGCGACCTCTTTGCAGCGCAGCTGCGCGAGATCCAGCGCATCAAGTCGGAAGGTGACTACGAAGCGGGCAAGGCACTCGTCGAAACCTACGGCGTGAAGGTGGACCAGGCCATGCACGAAGAGGTGCTCGCACGCATCGAACCCCTCAACATCGCCCCCTACAAGGGATTCATTCAGCCGCGGCTCGTTGCCGTCGAGGACAAGGGCGAAATCGTCGACGTGAAAATCGAGCCGATGGAAAATTTCGTCGACTGGATGCTGGAGTCGGAGGACCGGTACAGCTTCCTGCCGGTTTCGAATTAGTCGGTCCGGTACATTTTGAAACAGTTCTTGCGCGCGGCGCAGGATAGACTGCGGTGCGGTCACAAAAGGCAACACCAATAATAAGGAACAGAGAAGGAGTAATCGATCAATGGCAGGTAAATTCGAGTGTTACAAGGACAAGGCCGGGGAACACCGTTTCAGGCTCAAAGCCGGCAACGGGGAAACCATCCTTTCGAGCGAGGGTTACAGCAGCAAGAAGACCTGCGACAACGGCATCGAGTCCGTGCGCAAGAATGCAGCGATCCCGGAGCGTTTCGAGAAAAAGCAGACCGATGGCGGCAAGTTCCGCTTCAGCCTGAAGGCTTCGAACGGCCAGGTCATCGGCGTGAGCCAGAACTACGACTCGGAGTCGGGACGCGACAACGGCATCAAGAGCGTTGCCAAGAACGCAGCCGACGCCAAAGTCGTCGAACTGGACGACTAGTGCCCATCCAGCGCCGGTTCGGCGAACCGGCGCGTCTTTCGCGGGCCGAGGCCCGCTCCTGCAGGGCACTGCGACGCACCTGCAGGAGCGGTTCTCGAACCGCGATGCCTTCTCAAGGGCCGCTGTGGCTCCGACAACATCGTTCGGCTGATTTGTAGCCGCGGTTCTCGAACCGCGATCGGTGCCTGGTCACGCGCCGCAGCGCGCTACTGCGGCTTCACGCGGTATAGCCTTGCAGGCCGCTGCGGGCCGTCGCTGCGTGCCTCGCCCGTGGGTTCGAGCAGCTCGAGCGTAGTGAGCTTCTTGCGGAAGTTCCGCTTGTCAAAGTGAGTCCCCGCAACGGCCTCGCAGGCCTGCTGCAGCTCGGTGAGCGTGAAGCGCTGCGGCATCAGTCGCCGTGCGACGCCTTCCGTATCGAGCCGCTCGCGCAGCCGCCCGGCCGCCAGCCGCACGATCCTCGCGTGGTCGAACGCGAGCTCGGGCAGTTCGTCGAGCCGGAACAGGCGGGCTTCTTTCGCATCGCTGCCCGCCTGCAGCTCGATGCGCTCGGCCGACGCGAGGGCGATGTAGACCACCGTGACGACGCGCTCGCGGGGGTCCCGATCGGGGCGGCCGAACGCGCCCAGCTGCTCGAGGTAACCCGCCCTCAGCCCGGTTTCCTCGCGCAATTCGCGAAAGGCCGCACGCTTCAGGCTCTCGTCGATGCCGACGAAGCCCCCGGGAAGCGCCCACTTGCCCGCATGCGGCCAGGCGGCGCGCCGGACCAGCACTACCGCGAGCCGGCCGGCCGTGATCGTGAACACGGCGACGTCCACGGTGACCGCGGGATGCGGATGTTCGTACGTGTAGGCCACCCGGAAAGCTTAGTCACTTTTGTACACTATTGCGAGTGTATTTTTTACACTTAATAGCGTATCCAACCCTGCCCTAGGCACTTGCGCGTATACCCCAGGCGGCCCCTGCCGGCTACTCTCATGATGCCGGCAAGGAGGCATCCGCCGCATGATCGAGGCAATCGCCAAACTGCACGAAGCGCAGATCCGCCGCGAACTCCAGGAGGGCTACCCGCCGGTCATCAACACGCCCGGGGCAGTCACGCTCGCCAGCAAATGCGTGCGCGACTTGTCCGGTCCGGACGCACTGACCACGTCCCCGCACCCGAGCATGGGCTCGGAGGATTTCTCCATCTACCTGCAGCACGTCCCGGGCGCGTTTTTCCGCTTCGGCGCACGGCGGCCCGAGTGGGAGCCGGTCCCGCTGCACAGCCCCCGATTCGACATCGACGAAGCCGTGCTCGCCATCGGCGCCGAGGTCTTCGCCGCGCTGGCCCTGCGAGCCCTGCGTCACTACGCCGCAGACGGGTCATGAAATTCGTCGCCCGCCCGGACCCGACCCTCGGCTGTGAATGGGAGCTGCAGCTGCTGCGGGACGACACGCTCGAGCTTGCCGACGGGATCCTCGCCTTTGCCGAAGAACTCGGCGAGTACGCGCTCATCAAGCCGGAGTTCCTGCAATGCTGTATCGAGATCAACACGGCGCCCGTCGACGCTGCCGCAGACCTCGAACCCGCACTGAACTCGGTCCTCGCGAACATCGCGGCGCACGCGAAACCCATGGGCGTATGCCTCGCGGCGGCCGGCACGCACCCCTTCGACCGCAAGCCCGCGATCGTCACGCCATCCGAGCGCTACCTGCGGCTGGCCGACGAGCGTTCGGGCGCCGCGGCCATCCACCCGGTGACCTTCGCCACGCACGTTCACGTCGCCTGCCCGGATGGCGAGGCGGCGATACGTGCCATGCGCCGGCTCGCCCCCTGCCTGCCCGCGCTACTCGCGATCGGCGCGAACTCGCCCTTCTGGCATGGCGCCGATACCGGCTATTGCTGCTTCCGCCAGCGCCTGCTCGCGTCCAACCCGACCTACGGACTGCCGCCCTACTTCGCCTCCTGGAGGGATTTCGACAGCATGGTGGATGCCTGCATTCGCGCACGCACGATCGAGAGCTTCCGCGACCTGCACTGGGATATCCGGCCGCACGGTGACCTGGGCACGCTCGAGATTCGTGTGCTCGATGCCCAGGTCGACGCACAGCGCATCGCACAGATCGCAGCACTCGTGCGCGCCCTTGTCGTGGTCGCGGCCGATCCGAAGCTGCCCGACACGGCGTTCCCCGCGCGGCTGCCGCACTGGATGGAACTCGACAATCACTTCCGCGCCTGCAAATCCGGCCTCGACGCCCGGCTGATCGTAAGCGAGGCCGGCGATACCGGGCCGATGATGCAGGTCGTCGAGCAACTGTTCGAACTGGCGCGGCGCGAGGCCGGGAATCTCGGCGACAGCGTGCAGCTCGCCGCGCTCGAGCGCACGCTGGTCAGCCGTAACGGCGCCGAACGCCAGCGCGCCGCGTGGCAGCGAAATCGCTCGTGCAAGGCCGTTACGCGATTCCTCGCCGACGCCTTGCAGCACCCCGCCACGCTGCGAGCGAGCGCCTGATCCCGCGCCGCGGCGGATCGAACGCAGCTTCAGGGTGGTATCCTCCTGCGCTTTGCGCCGCGTGGCGCAACGGACAACAAGCCGAGGATCAACCATGAAACGACTTCTTGCCCTGGTCATCATGCTGCCCGCCATGTCGCTCGCGTTCGCGTCCGAACACGCCGGCAAGGACAACGACACGCAGAAAAAAGCGCCCGAGGCGAAGCAGTACGTCACCGAGCACGAGGCACGCGTCGGCGGCAGCAAGATCGCGTACACCGCGACCGCCGGCACGATGCTGATGCAGAACGACAAGGACGAGCCGCAGGCACTGATCGGCTACACGGCGTACGTCGCCAAGGGCAACAACAGCAGCGAACGGCCGATCATGTTCGCCTACAACGGCGGCCCCGGGTCCGCGTCGATCTGGCTGCACATGGGCATCCTCGGCCCGCAGCGCGCCGTCGTGACCGATGCCGGGTTCAGCAACAACGGGCCGTATCGCCGCGTCAACAACGAGTACAGCATCATCGACGAGACCGACCTCGTGATGATCGACCCGGTGGGCACCGGTTTCGCGAAGGCCGTGGGCGACGCCAAGGGCGAGGACTTCTGGGGCGTCGACCAGGACATCAAGTCCATCTCGGAATTCATCGTGCAGTACCTGACCGAGAACGGCCGCTGGGCGTCGCCGAAATACATCCTCGGCGAAAGCTACGGCGGCATGCGTTCGGGCGGCGTTGCCTACTATCTCCTGAACAACCATTTCGTCGCACTCGACGGCGTGGTGCTGGTCTCGCCGTTCATGGAGTTCACCGCGGGATTTTCGGGCATGGGTATCGACCTGCCCCACGTCATGTTCCTGCCGACGCTGGCGGCGACGGCACGCTATCACGGTGCGCTGGATCCGAGGCCGGCGGACCTCGAGGCGTTCCTCGAGGAAGTTGCCGACTTCGCACTCAACGAATATGCGCCGGCGCTGCTCAAGGGCAGCAAGCTCGGTGATGCCGAACGCCGCGCCGTACTGGCCGGACTGGCGAAGTACACCGGGATCAGCGAAGACTACTGGGACCGCGCCAACCTGCGCATCGACGAAAGCCGCTTCAACAAGGAACTGATGCGCACCACCGGCAAAACGGTCGGCCGCGTCGATTCACGTTTCGCCGGGCACATGATCAACCGCATCGGCGAGAGCGCCGTGTACGACCCGATGCTCTCGGCGATCGGCCCCGGCTACCTGGCCGCGTTCATGGACTATTACCAGCACGACCTGAAGGTCGAAGACATCGGCAACTACACGGTGTTCGGCGACATCTTCACGAAATGGGACTGGAGCCACCGCCAGCCAGACCTGCAGGGATTCAAACTGCCGTTCCCGGATACCAGCGTCGATCTCGCCTATGCCATGCGCCAGAACCCCTCCATGCGGGTGCTCGTGCAGCAGGGCTATTACGACCTCGCCACGCCACACCTGGCCACCGAGTACTTCATCGATCATCTCGACATACCGGATGAACTCCGCAGCAACATCGAGTATGCGACTTACGAAGCGGGCCACATGATGTACATCCACGAGCCGTCGATGGTGACGTTCAAGGAAGACCTGGCGCGGTTCATCCGCGGCGACGAATAACCAGGGAGACTCTGCACAAGTATCATCGCACACGTTGCCGTCCGATCGCCTGCCGCGAGGCGCGGACCGCAGGCCGTATGTCGATACGGGCAAGGGCTGCAACGAAGCGGCAGGCGATC
>DATIUU010000209.1:0-2775 GCA_035466635.1 Woeseiaceae bacterium | reverse complement strand
CGCCGGGGTTGATGGTGGTGGCAACGTGCTCGTGCGGGCGGCTCTCCACGATCGTCTGCGTGCCGCTGCCGGCGATAACGCCGTCCCACGTTACGGTCGCACCCACTCCCCGGGGCGGGCCGGACAAGATGACCCGGGCATTGGGGTCGGCCGCCGTTCTCGGCGCCCAAAGGTCCACGCGGCGAAAGTCATTGACGAGGGCGAACACGGTCGCCGCCGGCGCGTCCACGAGCGTGCTCACCTCGACGCGGCTGTGCCGTGGTAGCAGGAATCCGATTATGATCAGCACGGCGACGAACGCGCCGCTGGCATACAGGAATTTTTGCACACCTTACTCTGGCACAATGCGCCAATGAATGCATCACACGACAAGCAGCTGCCGATCGGCGTCTTCGACTCCGGCGTCGGCGGTCTGACCGTGCTCCGGGCGCTGCGCCAGGCGCTGCCGCGAGAGGACCTCATTTACCTCGGCGACACCGCGCGGTTGCCGTACGGTACCAAGAGCCCGGCGTCGATCAGCCGCTATGCGGGGCAGGCGACGGCGAAGCTCACGCAGCGCGGCATCAAGCTGCTCGTCGTTGCCTGCAACACGGCCTCGGCGGTGGCGCTCGACGCACTGCGCCGGCAGCTGCAGCCGGTACCCGTCATCGGCGTTGTCGAGCCGGGCGCCACGGCAGCCGTCAGTGCGTGCCCGGGCGGCCGGCACCTCGTGCTTGCTACCGAGGCGACGGTCCGCTACGGCGCCTACCGCCACGCGATCCTCGGGCGCGACGACCGGGCGCAAGTGCGCGAGCTCGCGTGCGAACTGATGGTATCGCTGGCGGAAGAAGGCTGGACGGAGGGCGGCATCGCCGAGAGCATCGTGCGCCGCTACCTCGAACCGCTGGCGGAGCTGGCGTTCGAACCCGACAGTATCATCCTCGGCTGCACCCATTTCCCGTTGCTGCGGCCCGCGATCCGGCAGGTCGTGCCGGCAGGAACGGTGATCGTCGATTCCGCGAGCACGACGGCCGCCGTCGCAGCGGCGCTGCTCGGGGAGCACGGCCTGCTCAACGACCAGGCCGGTCCGGGCCGCCTGCGGCTGCTCGCCACGGACGGTGCGAGCCGTTTCGCACGCGTTGGCGGCCGCTTCATCGGCGAGGAGCTCGATGCCGACGACATAGAGCTCGTCGACCTGTAGCGCTGCCGGCGCGGGGCGCCAACGCGACGCGCCCTGTGCAATAATTGCCGGCCTGCTTGCAAAGAGGATTCAACGTGTCCGCATCGATGTTCACACGCCTCGCGCGCATCCTCGGCCCGACGCTGCTGCTTGCCGCTTGCGGAGCCGAGACGCCGCCCGAACCGGTCGTTGCCAAGGTCGAGTCGGTCGAGCCACGCCCGGAGATCTATGCCGAGTTCGAGCTGACCACCGACCTGGGCCACCTGAGTGACGGCCAGCGCCGGATGATCGGCGTGCTGATCGAGGCGTCGAAGATCATGGACGACCTCTTCTGGCGGCAGGCCGTCAACGACGGTTACAAGGACTGGCTCGCGTCGATCGAGGATCCCCGGGCGCGGCGCTTCGCCGAGCTCAACTACGGTCCGTGGGACCGCCTCGCCGACGATGCGCCCTTCGTCGAGGGATTCGGCCCGAAGCCGCTGGGCGCGAACTTCTATCCGGCGGACATGAGCAAGGAGGAGTTCGACAACGCGTACCTTCCCGGCAAGCAGGGCCTGTACTCGCTCGTGCGCCGCGACAATGCCGGTGAACTGGTGCTGGTCCCGTACCACGTGGCCTACCGGGCGGAGTTGCAGAAGGCCGCCGAGCTGCTGCGCGAGGCCGCCGGTCTTGCCGAGGACGCGGCGTTTGCAACCTACCTCAAGCTGCGCGCGGCGGCGCTGATCAGCGACGACTTCCAGACGAGCGACCTGTTCTGGATGGACGTCAAGTCGAACGAGATCGACGTCGTCATCGGGCCGATAGAGACTTACGAAGACCGGCTGTTCGGATATCGCGCCGCCTACGAATCCTACGTGCTCGTGAAGGACATGGAATGGAGCGATCGGCTGAGCCGGTTTGCCCTGTTCCTGCCCGAGCTGCAGGAGGGGCTGCCGGTGCCCGATGAGTACAAGCAGGAGACGCCGGGCACGGATTCCGACCTGAATGCCTACGACGTCGTCTACTATGCCGGCCACAGCAACGCGGGCTCGAAGACGATCGCGATCAACCTGCCCAACGACGAGGAAGTGCAGCTCGAGAAAGGCACCCGCCGGCTGCAGCTCAAGAACGCCATGCAGGCCAAGTTCGAGAAGATCCTGCTGCCGATTTCGGAGACGTTGATCGACGAGGCACAGCGCAAGCACGTGACCTTCGACGCGTTCTTCAGCAACGTCATGTTCCACGAAGTCGCCCACGGGCTCGGCATCAAGAACACGATCACCGGCAAGGGCACGGTCCGGGAAGCGCTGCTCGACGTTGCATCGAGCATGGAAGAAGGCAAGGCGGACGTCCTCGGCCTGTACATGGTGATCGAGCTGCTGAAGGCCGGCGAGCTCGGCGAAGCCGACATCATGGACTACTACGTGACCTTCATGGCCGGCATTTTCCGTTCGGTCCGCTTCGGTGCCGCCAGCGCCCACGGCAAGGCGAACATGGTGCGCTTCAATTTCTTCAAGGAGCAGGGTGCGTTCGTGCGTGACCCGGAAACCGGCACCTACCGCGTCGACGCGGAGCGCATGACGCAGGCCATGACCGAACTGTCGCGACGGCTGCTGACACTGCAGGGTGACGGCGAT
>DATIUU010000208.1:0-2121 GCA_035466635.1 Woeseiaceae bacterium | reverse complement strand
AGCGCATGTGCACCGTCGGCTCCTCGCGCATCTTCAGGATCGAGCCGGCGACGGGGCCCCAGAACTGCGCCGAGTGCATGGTGTCCCGCACCGGCAGCGTCAGCTCGAACCAGGTACCGCACGCCGAATCATTGTCGTCTTCATCGTTGCCGTGAAACGTACGTGCCTCGACGATGGTGATGAGATGCCGGTCGCGGTCGTTGATGCCTATCTCGTTGAAACGCTCTTCGCCGAGGTGCATGAAGCTGAACTCGAAACCGTGATCGGCCATCGAGCGCGCATGCCGCGCGAGATCCGGCTGCACGAAGCTGATCGCGGCCGAGTCGAAGTCCAGGTCGCGGTCGTGGATACCAATGTTGAGCACGCCATCGCTGACGACGGCGTACTTGTGGGGATAGACGTCCGCCGTTTCGAGTTCCGAGAAGCCGAGCGACTTGTACCAGAGCAGGGATTCGACGACATCCTGCGACCGAACGCCAATTTCCAGGAAGCGGCCGATGCCGCTCAACGCTCCGCCCCCATGGCGAGCGCGCGCTCCCGTGACTTCTCGCATTCCCGCACGGCATCGGTCTCGCTCCAGTCCGGCGAGGTTTCCGGCCAGCCCGCCGCGTGTTTCTCGACGAGGCGTGCGAGGAAAGCGACGTGGTCGTCACGCGCATTCAGTGCCGGGATGTAATGCAGGTCGCCGCCGCCGGCCTCGCGGAAGATGTCGCGGTTCTGCATGGCGGTCTCTTCGAGCGTCTCGAGGCAGTCGGCCGCGAACCCGGGGCACAGCACGTCGAGGCGCTGCAGCCCGCCGCGGCCGAGTTCCGCGATGGTCTCGTCGGCGTACGGCTTCAGCCACTCGGCTTTGCCGAGGCGCGACTGGAAAGCGACCATGCACTCGTCGCCCGGGAGCTCCAGCGCTTCGGCGAGCAGCCGGGCGGTCTTCTGGCACTGGCAGTGGTACGGATCGCCCTTGAGCAGCGTCTGCTTCGGCACGCCGTGAAACGACAGCAACAGCCGGTCGCCGCGGCCGTGCTGGTGCCAGTAGTCCCGGACGCTCGTGGCGAGCGCGGCAATGTAGCCCGGCGCATCGTGGTAGCAATTGATGAAGCGAAACTCCGGAACCCAGCGCCGTTTCGACAGCGCCGACGTCACGGCGTCGAACACGGACGCCGTCGTCGTGCCCGAGTACTGCGGGTACAGCGGCAGCACGACGAGACGGCGCGCACCGAGCGCGTACAGCCGTTCGAGCGCGGCGGGAATCGACGGGTTCCCATAGGACATGCCGAGCGTGGCATGGACCGGGCCGGAGAAACGCTGCGAGAGCTTATCCTGCAGCGAACGCGTGATGTCTTCAGAAATGCGCAAGAGCGGCGAGCCCTGCTCCGTCCAGATCTTCTCGTACGCTTCGGCCGAGCGCTTCGGCCTGAACGGCAGGATGAAGCCGTAGAGGATCATCAGCCAGAGCGGCCGCGGGATCTCGACGACACGCGGATCGGACAGGAACTGCCGCAGGTAGCGCCGCACGGCGCCCGGCGACGGCTCGTCGGGCGTTCCGAGATTGACGACGAGCACGCCGAGCGACTCGGCACTGCCGTGCTCGTATTCGGGTGAAGACTGGAAGGTCGGCATATACCTGGAGGCCCGTGTGCGAACGCCGTAACACTACTGCAAAGGCCGTTGACGTTCCACCGCTGCCGGATTGCGGCAGCCGCTATAATCGATCGTCCCGAATTACGTTAACGGCGGTCACCGACGATGGAACCCAAACCGGAAACGCCAGGCGGCTACCCCGATCGCTGGACCCTGATACGCGATGTCTTCGTGTTCCAGGCGAAATTGCTCGTGGACGGGTTTCGCGACCTGTTGCTCGTGCCGGCCTCGCTGGTGGCGGGCATCTGGAGTCTCGTGGCCGGCGGCAAGGACGGGCCCGGCCCGCAGTTCTACCGGCTCGTGAGCCTCGGCAAGCAGAGCGAGCTGTGGATCGACCTCTTCAAGGCTTACGAAAACGCGCCGCCGGAAATACGCCGCGAGCACGAGTTCGCGGTGTCCAACATGGACGAACTCGTCGACCGCTTCGAGTCGTTCGTGGTGGAGGAATACGAGCGCGGAGGCCTGACGGCGCAGGCGAAGGAA
>DATIUU010000207.1:0-3064 GCA_035466635.1 Woeseiaceae bacterium | reverse complement strand
CGCCGATGACGACCTGCGTGACGAGCGCCAGTACCAGGATGCTGGTGATCCCGATCGCGACCAGCGAGTTGGGCCACGACGCCCGCCGGGCCGCGCCCAGCGGCCGCACGGCTATCCAGCTCGCGACGGCGATCATGATCGTGAGCACGCCGGCGATGACCCAGTAGCTGTCGCTCTCGAACAGGTAGATCAGCACGTAGCCGATGGCGAGCAGCTGCACCAGCATGCGCAGCATCGCGTAGGCGGCGGTGCCCGTGCCGGCCTGCCAGCGCCACATGATGAGCAGGACGACGAGCGCGGGGATGAACGCATAGACCAGCCCCTGCAGCGAGACTTCGAGGACGCCTGCGCTCACGGCCTCAATTGCCCGTGACGTCGGTCAGCACGCCGGCCTGCCCATTTCCGGCGGCAGCACGGCCTCGATGCGCCGCATCACGTCGAGGCGGTGCACGAGATCGTGGATGTAATCGAGCTCGTCCGTTTCGAGCACCAGCACTTCGCTCATGTCGTAGGACGCAATCCACTCCTCGTAAAGCCGGTCGAGACGCTTGAGATAGGACTGCGGCACGTCGTGCTCCATGGCGCGGCCGCGCAGCTGGATGCGTTGCCGCAGGGTCCGCATCGAGCAGCGCAGGTAGATCATCAGATCCGGCGGCCGGATGGCCTCGAGGATCGCGTGGTAGAAGCTCTGGTAGGTCAGCCAGTCGCGCTTCGAAATCTTGCGCATCTGGTGCAGCGCAGTCGCGAAGATCTCGGCATCCTCGAAGATGGTCCGGTCCAGCGCAACCACGCCCGGCTGGCGGTCCAGTTCCTGGTGCAGGCGGAACTTGTTGGCGAGGAAGTAGAGCTGCGACTGGAATGCCCAGCCTTTCATGTCCCGGTAGAAATCGGCGAGGTAGGGGTTCTCGTCGTTGGGCTCGTAGAACGGCACGACACCGTACGTCCGCGCGAGGAAATCGACCAGCGTCGATTTGCCGGCACCCATGTTTCCCGCAATGGCGATGGACCGTTTCATGGACGGGATACCTTACCGTATTCGCGTCTGGCTTCCACGTACAGGATACCCTATGCTCGCACGCAACGAGGACCGCCGGCACCCGCATTGAAACAGCCTCCCGTACTCATCAGCGAAGAAGACATCCGCGCGCGCGTCGCCGAACTCGCCGCCCAGATCTCGGACGACTACCGCGACAAGGGCGATATCGTGCTCATCGGCGTGCTGAAGGGCGCGTTCATATTTCTCGCCGACCTGTCACGACGCCTGACGATACCGCGCACGATCGAGTTCATTGCCGTGTCCAGCTACGACGACGGCAGCGTTTCCTCGGGCGCCGTTCGGCTCGTGATGGACGTGCGCGGCAACATCGAGAATCGCCACGTACTCATCATCGAGGACATCGTCGATACCGGGCACACGCTCAAGTACCTGATCGGGATCCTCGAGTCGCACCGGCCGGCATCCATCAAGACAGCCGCGCTGCTGCACAAGCCCGATCGCGCCGAGGTCGACGTGCCGATCGACTATGTCGGCTTCGGTATCGGCGACGAATGGGTGGTGGGCTACGGCCTCGATTACGCGGAGCGCGACCGCACCCTGCCCTACATCGGGAGCATCCAGCCGACCGATCAGTGATCGGCGCAGTCCGCGGTCTCGATCTCGATCGTCGAGTGACCGATGCCGTAGTCCTGTTTCAGCGTCGCCTTGACCCGCCGCACCACCGCCGTCGGGTTCGCCACGTCCGACGCGACCCTGACGTGCATCGTCAGCATGAGGTCCTGCGGCGTCAGCCCCCAGATGTGAACATGGTGAATGCCGTCGACCTCGGGCACGCGCTCGATGATCGTCCGCTGCATATCGTCTCGATCGAGCCACGCCGGTGCGCCTTCCAGCAGGACGTGCGCGCTCTGCTGCACCAGCGCCCAGGCGCTCTTCAGGATCAGGAACGCGACGGCGATCGACAACAGGGGGTCGATCGCCATCCAGCCCGTGTAGATGATGACGACGGCTGCCACGATCGCGGCCACGGAACCCAGCAGGTCGCCGGCGACGTGCAGAACAGCACCCCGGATATTGAGGTTTTCCTGGTCGCCGCCGTGCAGCACGACGAAAGCGATCACGTTGACGACGAGCCCGGCCGCGGCCACCACGAGCATCGTCGGGCCGGTCACCTCGACCGGCGACACGAAACGCCGCATCGCTTCGAAGAGGATCCAGCCGACGATGAGGAGCAGGCTGAGTCCGTTGACGAACGCGGCCAGGATCTGGAAGCGCTGGTAACCGAAGGTGCGCCGCGCATCCGCCGGCCGCTTGCCGACGTGGAACGCAATCGCGGCGAGCGCCAGCGCCATCGTGTCGGTGAGCATGTGGCCCGCGTCCGCGAGCAGGGCGAGCGATCCGGCGAGAATGCCGCCGATGACCTCGACGACCATGAAGGTCCCGGTCAGCGTCAGCGCAACGATGACGCGCTTCATGTTGCCGCTGCCGTGGTCGGATCCCATCGATGAAAGCCGTCGAAAAGCGCGCTGCCGCCGCGCAACCAAAAAAGGCGGTTCCTCGCGGAACCGCCTTCGCTACCTACGTATCGTACGTGGTACCTGGCCCCCTGAATCCCCCGCCAAGCCGTACCTGAAGGTGTCTGGCTGTGCTCCCGCCGCTTGAATGTTGTTCAAACACGACGCGAGCACGGGAGCAAATTCGCAGATGTACCCCGTCATGTCAACACTTTGGAACGCTTCTAGATGAAAGCCGGTTGCACTGCGTCAATTTGTGGTAATTTTACTACATAATCCAAGCCAGCTTCCGGAGCTCTTTCGTGATCACAACCGCCCGTTTCCTGATCGCCCTCGCCGCGCTGTGGACGGCCGCCGCCGCCGCGGACACCGCCCTCTACAACGTCGTCGGTTACACGCCCACCGTGGACGGCGTGCGTGAATTCAACGTGCTCGTCTTCGACCCGGACGGCAAGGTCGTCGCCACCGGTGACGAGGCCCTGCTGGACGGCATCCCCGAGGCCGACCGCATGGACGGCGGCGGCGGGTTCGTGCTGCCGGGACTGACCGACGC
>DATIUU010000206.1:0-2824 GCA_035466635.1 Woeseiaceae bacterium | reverse complement strand
TAACGCACGATGCGCCAGGTCTCCGACCACGCGTTCCAGCTGATCGGCAGGCCCGGATCGACCGCCTGCGTCTGCGGTATCCGGCGGCTCGCGAGGTAGCCGATGATCGCGACCGCGACCAGGCTACCGCCGAGCAGTGTTTGCGAATCCGCGCTGACCGCGACGGCGGCACCGCCGGCGATGAGGCCGAGGATGATCGCGATGTAGGTGCCGGCCTCGACCAGCGCATTGCCGCCGATGAGTTCGTGCGCATCCAGCTGTTGAGGCAGGTAGGCGTACTTGACCGGCCCGAACAGCGTGGACTGGCAGCCCATCAGGAACAGCACCAGCAGGAGCACGCCGTAGCTTGCGGACATGAAGGCGATCGCCGCCACGAGCATCAGCGCGATCTCCAGCAGCTTGATACGCCGCATGAGCATCGATTTCTCGTACTTGTCGGCGAGTTGCCCGGCGGTCGCCGAAAACAGGAAGAACGGCAGGATGAACAGCGCGCCGGCGACGTTCGCCAGCTCGCTCACGTTCATCCCGGCGACGAGTACGCCCTGGAACGTGACCAGGATGACCAGGCCGTTGCGGAATATGTTGTCGTTGAGGGCGCCGAGGAACTGCGTGACGAAGAACGGGGCGAAACGGCGTTGACCGAGTAACCGGAACTGGTTCTGACCTGACACGTAAGGTACTTCCCGCGGCGACGACGCGCGTCACTATAGCATCGGCGAAAACTGCGAACTCGCACCGCTCAACGGCCTTGACATAAGTGCTAGGATTTTGGACGAAGCAAGCTGAAATCTGTACCAGTCAGCCAATTTAACCGGATTTGATGATGATACGTCGCGTGACAGTCCTGCTCGGCGGCCTCGCCCTGGTTGCCGGCTGTGCCGAGCCGCCGCCGCCCCGGTCGGTGCAGGAATTCGTGGACAATCCCCTGGTGCTCGAGGCGGCGCTGGTGCGGTGTTCCCGTAACCGCGCGGAAACACGCTACGAAGCGGAGTGCGTCAATGCCCGCGAGGCCAACAAGATTATCGCCGCGCGCGAGGAAGCGAAGCGGCGCGCCGAGTTCGAAGCCCAGTCGGAACGCAAGCGGCAGGCATTGAGGCGGGCGCAGGAAGCGGCCGCGGAGGCGCGACGTCGTGCTGCGGAGGCCGAGCGGCGTCGCGAAGAAGCCGCCTACCTCGCGCAATTCGGCCAGCTGCCGCCCGCTGCCGGCGAGCAGGTGCAGGAGCCCGATACCGGCAACGTGCCGATCGTGGTCCTGCCGGAACCCGCCGAAGACGGCACGGGCAGTGATCCCGGTTACCGGGAAGCCCTGAACGTGGCCCCGTCCACCTCGAGCAATGCGCCCGTGGCCGAGGTCGAGCCGGAGCCAGAGCAGGACGCCCCGCGGGATCTCGACGCTATCCGGGAGGAGCTGAAGCGCCGTAACGAAGAGTAGGTCGCGGCGCTCAGTAGTTCGGATCGAGCCAGGATTCGCTCGTATCGCCTGTGTCTTCCGCTTCCCCGGGGCCCGGCATGCCGAACGTTTGCACACCGGCTTCGGGCTGGCGAGCCGGGGCGGGGGCCGGCGACGGCAGGGCCTGCATCCCCGGAGCCTTCGCGAGGCGCGTGGTCTGTGCCGTCAATACCTGCACGAAACGATTGGCGCTGTCGGGCGCGATGTTCGGGGAACTGGCGAAGATCTTCTCGGGCGTCATGCTCGGGGAGCTGTAGAACGCGGCGTTCGCCCGCCGGTCCATCGTGACGCCCGACCCGGCGAAGGACACGCCCGCGAAGATGCCGCGAGCCCGCGAATAGGAAACGATCTCGGCCTCGAAGCGCATGTCCGTCGCGCCTTCGACGCTGCGCCCCACCGGTCCGGCGGCGATGGATGCGTCGGCGCCGAGCGTCAGCTTGCCGTTGGTGATGTTGTCGACACCGCGGCGGCTCTTGAACACGAGGACGACGTCGGTGCGCTGCACGCCGGCCTGGAACCCGAAGCTGCCGCCCGTCAGCGTGATGAACGCGGGATTGCTCCAGGAGCCGTCGTCCTGTCGCACCACCAGTATGCCCTTGCCGCGCCGCGCGCCCAGGCCGAAGCCTATGCGCACCACGCTCGGCACGACCGCGACCGCGTAAGCGCGCGCGAGCATCGCGGGAGGAATGCTCTGTTCCGGGATTCGAAGCAGCTGGTCGAGTACGTCCGCCGCGTCCGCGACGCGCTGTTCCTCTTTGCTGGCGGCAGCCGCCGGGATCGCAAACAGCAATACGGCTACTGCCAGGCAAGCCTGAAGTTGTCTACTACGCATGATTTTCTTCCCCGTGCGGGAGCGACACGCCAGCGTCGGCTCCCTTGAGTGCCCAAAATCGCTCAAGGCCCTGATCATACGTCAATTCCGGCCGTTACTCACTCCCGTTGCCCCGCGCCACGATCGAGAGCGGCAGCGGTACGTCGAGGGACGCGCATACCGTGCGTATCAGCTCGGTTTCGGCGCTCGTCACGCGGTTGTCGTGGACGGCAACGGCGGTGACCGCCCTGACGATCACGCGTCGGCCCTTGCCGTTCAGCGCCATCAGGATATCCAGGCTGCGCTCGAGTGCACGCAGCGAGTAGCGGTCCTTCGACTCGAAACGGTGCGCCTCTGCCCATTTTCCGAAGCAGGCCTTGCCCGCGTCGAAGGCACGCGCGCGGCTCGCGGCGTCGCGCTGGCCGTAATCGGCGACCACCGTGAGCAGGTCGATGGCGGCCTGGCGCAGTTCGCGTTTTGCCGTGTGCCGCGGCCCCTGCTGTCGCGCGGGGCTGGCAGCCTGGCCGAGGCTGATGCGCAACACCCGGTAGAAGCAGTACTCG
>DATIUU010000205.1:0-8216 GCA_035466635.1 Woeseiaceae bacterium | reverse complement strand
AGTCGGTTCCTTTTTCGAATCGTCCCGGGGCGCGATGCGCACGTGGACGCACTGCGCGTTGTCGAAATCCATGCGCTGGAACTCGAGTTCGAGCTGGTCCTGCCGGCCGACGTCGAGGTGCGGCCTGACCTTGAGCTTTTCGTCTTTGGTCCATTTGCCCCTGATGGCGGCGTTCAGCGCGCCCTTCAGCGCGGCATGGCTTTGTGAATCGAAGCTGTCCATGAGCGGCATGCCGCGCAGCTCGTCGAGTCCGGCGTACTTGAAGAGCTTCAGCCAGGCGTCGTTCGCCTCGACGACGATGCCTTCATGGGCGATGGCGATGGCAGCCGTCGACGAATGCATGTAGTCGCGAATCTGGCGCTTGTATTCGGTGGCCGAGGCGATCGTCGAATTCAGGGCGCGCTCGGCGCGCAATGCGCGCAGCTCGCGCGTCACCACGGACTGCAGCCGACTCCTGAGGCCGCTGGAAACCAGGTCGCAGGCGCCGTGTCGCATGGCCTCCTGGATACTGGTCTCGTCCGCCGACTGGCGCAGCGCAATCACGGGGACTTCCGGGTTGAAGCGGTCCTTTTGCTTGATGACCTGGCGGATACCCTCGGGGTAGCGGTCGCAGTTGACGATGATGAGTTCGACCCGCTCGGCCGCGAGCGTGTCATCGAGTTTGTTGGGGCGGTCGATCCAGTGGCAATGGGCGGCATGTCCGCCGTCGCGGAGCGTGCCGTTGATGAGGGCCACGTCGTCCTGGTCCTGTGACAACACGGCGATAGAGATGCTCTGGCGGTCGTTCAATGCGCGGTCCTTGCCTGCCTCCGGGCTGCAATCCGGAATCCCTTATTCTGTCAAATGTGTCGGATCCAGCGATGCTCCCAGACTATCCGTCGGCGATTTACCATACTGTGACCCGGTTCTAGGTTCGGTGCCCCTGGGCGCGACCGCGGTTCGAGAACCGCTCCTGCAGAACTCCTGCAGTCGAGCATCGCCCCGCCGCGTCCACTGCGACAAATTTTCTGTAGAATAGCGCCTCGCCGAGAACCCCCGGATACCCTAAATGGCAAGCTACAGCACCAGTGAATTCAGGTCAGGGCTCAAGATCCTGATCGACAAGGACCCCTGCATCATCGTCGAGAACGAGTTCGTCAAGCCCGGCAAAGGGCAGGCCTTCAACCGCGCCAGGATCAGGAACCTGAAGACCGGCAAGGTCGTCGACAAGACCTTCAAGTCGGGCGACTCGGTGGAAGCCGCCGACGTCGTGGACACCGACATGCAGTTTCTCTATTCGGACGGCGAGTTCTGGCACTTCATGGTGCAGGACACCTTCGAGCAGTACGCCGCCGATGCCAACGCGGTGGGCGATGCGAAGGACTGGCTGAGCGACGGCGACATCTGCCAGGTCACGCTCTGGAACAACTCGCCGCTGATCGTCGCGGCGCCGAACTTCGTCGAGCTCGAGATCGTCGAGACGGACCCCGGTGTCAAGGGTGATACCGCGAGCGGCGGCGTCAAGCCGGCCAAGCTGTCGACGGGTGCGGTGGTGCGCGTGCCCCTGTTCGTCGATCAGGGCGAGGTCATCAAGGTCGATACCCGTTCGGGAGAGTACGTCAGCCGGGTCAAGTAGGGGCGGCTAGAGAAAGCCGCGGCCCGACCGCAGCTCGCAATAGGTGGCGCAGAGCCGCTCGAGACCGGCCTGGTCGTCCGCGCTGAAGCGGTCGAGCGACGGACTGTCGATGTCCAGGACGCCGACCAGGTTGCCGTCGATCAGGAGCGGGACCACGATCTCCGAGCGTGACGCGGCGTCGCAGGCAATGTGGCCGGGAAAAGCGTGCACGTCGGGCACGCGCTGTGTTTCCAGGGTGGCTGCCGCCGTGCCGCACACGCCGCTGCCCATGGCGATGTGCACGCAGGCGGGCTGCCCCTGGAACGGGCCGAGCACCAGCTCGTCGCCGCGCAGCACGTAGAGGCCGAGCCAGTTCACGTCGTCGAGCGCGTTGTAGAGCAGGGCAACGAAATTGGCGGCGCTCGCGAGCCCGTCGGGCTCGTCGCGTAACAGCGCCGCGGCCTGCGATTCCAGCATCGTGTAATCGGTCATGGTGTGTCAGTCACTCGTGTCGGGGTAGGCGAATGTCACGACGTCGCGGATGTCCTGCGCGCCGGCTGCGATCATGAGGAGGCGCTCGAAGCCGACGGCGACACCCGCGCATGCCGGGAGGCCGGACTCTAGCGCCGCCAGCAGTGGTTCGTCCACCGGGAGCGGTTCCTGCCCCGCGGCCCGGCGTTTCTCGATATCCGCGAGCATCCGCCGCCGCTGCTCGGCCGGGGCGCGAAGCTCGACGAAACCGTTGGCGAGTTCCAGCCCGCCGTGGAAGACCTCGAAGCGATCGGCCAGCCGGTCGTCGGCCGGGCAGGTTTGCGCCAGCGCGGCCTGGCTCGCCGGAAAATGACGCAAGACGGTGAGACGGCCGCTCTCGAAACCGGGAGCGAGGCGGGTGGCGAGGAGCAGGTCGAGCCATGCCTCGCGATCGCTGCCGAGGCTCTCGCGGAGGTCCGCGTCGGCAGCCGCGGCGCCGGCAAGGTCGTCGATGCCTGCCGCGAGCGGATCCACGCCGGCGAAGCGCCCGAACGCGGCGCCGTATTCGAGCACCTCGGCATCGAGCAGCGCGGGCTGTGCCAGCAGCTCGGCGATGAACGCGACGGTCTCGTCGATCATCGCGTCGAGCCCGAAGCCGTGCCGGTACCACTCCACCATCGTGAACTCGGGCTGGTGCAGCCGGCCCGCCTCGCCGCCGCGGAAGACGCGGCAGATTCCGTAGATGTCCGGGTAGCCGTCCGCCAGCAGCCGCTTCATATGAGACTCCGGCGACGTCTGCAGGTACAGCGTGGCGCCGCGAGGGTCCGCAATGCGCAGGCTGTCGATATTGGGGTCGGTCGCCGTGCAGCGGCCGAGCGCGGGGGTGGCGACTTCGAGTACGTCCCGCGAGGCGAAGAAGCGTCGCGCGCGTTGCAGCATGTCGGCACGCCGTCGCGCCACGGCGACGCCCGATGAAGCCCGCCAGGTCATGCGCCGGGCGCCGCCAGTTCGCCGATCGCCTTGCCCATGACCGTGGCAGCCCCGGCCACGAATTCGTCGCGCCACGTGCAGCTGTTCTTCGGCAGCAGCACGATGACGGTGGACCCCATGTTGAACCAGCCGAGCAGGTCGCCCCTGGCGACGTCCCGCGGCGCAGCCGAGATATCGATGCGCTCCACGACGCCCGTCTTCCGCGGCCGTATCTCGCCGCTCCAGGGCGTGGAAATGCTGCCGACGTTCAGCGCACCGACGAGCACGACCACCATCGGGCCGAACGCGGTCCGGAAATGCAGGTTGACCCGTTCATTGCGGCTGAACAGGCCGGGCACGTGCAGAGCGGTCGCGCTGTTCACGCTGAACAGGTCGCCGGGCACGTAATGGGCGGCGACGAGCTCGCCGGCGGCCGGGGCGTGGACCCGGTGGTAGTTATAAGGAGCGAGGTAGATCGTCGCGAACTCGCCGCCGTCGAACGCGCGTGCATCGTCGAGGTCGGCCGCAAGCAGTTCTTCGAGCGTGTAGTCGATGCCCTTGGCCTGCAGCAGCCGGTTGCCGCGGAGCGTCCCGGCCTGGCTCAGCGTACCGTCGGCGGGCGATACGATCGTATTCGGGTCGGGATCGACCGGCCGTGCGCCGTCTTTCAGTTCGCGTATGAAAAAGTCGTTGAAGGTCGCGAAGTCCCCCGGCACCCGGCCGCCGACCTCGTCGAGCCTGACGTCGTAGAGTTTCAGGAAGCCGCGAATCAGGACATCCTTGACGGCCGGGACGCGGATGCGCGCGAGCCGGTAGACGACGGCGGTCAGCCAGTATTTCGGCAGCAGGTACTGGGCGTAGGCGAAGAGTCGGGACAGCATGAGCGGGTTTCCCGGGTCTATTCCATCGCGGCCGTGAAGTCCGCGCTGACATTCAGCAGCAACACGTCGCCGGAATAGAAGTTGAGCGTGACCGTGCGGGGCTCGCCGACCGGCTGCATGAGCATGAGGTGCCTGCCGCCACGTTCGAAGACGGCCGCTTCGCCGTTCGCGATCTCGAGCACGGGGAGCGCGCGCATCCGGGCGATGCCGTCCTCGACGACGGTCTCGTGCATCTCGACCGAGCCGTATTCGGGGCTCGAGACCCGGGTGATGCGGATGTCGCTGCCGGAGCGGTTGTCGATTCGCAGGTACCCGGCCGCCATCGGCATCCCGGCACCCGGCGCGGTCACCACGACGTCGGTCGCGACGACCGGCGGACCCTCGTTGCCGCCGCAGCCGGCCGCCGCGGCCAGGGCGGCGAGCATGACGAGGAGACGCGTCATGATTCGCTCGCCATGATCAGCGGCAGGTCGTGCACCAGGTCGGCGACCGTGTGCGGCGCACTGAACAGCGCCTTCAGCCGGCCCCGCGGGTCGATGACGAGCACGACGGTGGAGTGGTCCACGCCGTAGGTGGCCGCCTCCCCGCCGGCTTTCTGGAAGAAGATGCCGAGCGCGTCGGTCAGCTTGCGGATCTCCGCGAGGTCCCCCGTCAGGCCCAGGTTGTCCTCACCGAAGTAGGCGACGTAGCGCGCCATGGCCTCGGGGGTGTCGCGCTCGGGATCGACGCTCACCAGCACCACGCGCGGTAACGGCTGCTGGCCCTCGGCTTCGAGCTGGCGCCTGGCCTGCCCGAGCACGGTCATCGTCGCCGGGCAGATGTCGGGGCAGTTGGTGAAGCCGAAAAACACGACGTCCCATTGCCCTTCGAATACCGTCTTGCCGGCGGTGGCGCCGTCCTGGTCGAGCAGTGTGAAGTCCGGCAACGTGTTGCCGGCAGGCAGCATCGTGGCGGCCCGCGGCTCGGCCTGGCCGGTGGAATCGCGCAGTGCGAGCGTGAGCCCCGCTGCGATCGCGATGCCGAGGACGAGGCCGATCAGGAAGTTT
Source organism: Woeseiaceae bacterium (assembly GCA_035466635.1). GTDB lineage: Bacteria > Pseudomonadota > Gammaproteobacteria > Steroidobacterales > Woeseiaceae > UBA1847. The sequence continues at coordinate 3,255 of DATIUU010000205.1, read as the reverse complement.
CTGGGTTGCATGGGTTCCGGGAAAGAAAGGGTCAGAGGGCGCGATTCTACAGCAGCCGTGTGAGATTATGAGGTGGGTCCTGCATTCGGGGTAACAAGGGCACGAGCGACGATGACGGCCAGCGAGCAGAAACCACTGGACGTGGAGCAACTGATCCGGCAGACGGCGGCGCGGTTCGCCGCGGCGCACCTCGAGTACGGCCACGGCACGGACAATCCCGTGGACGAGGCGGCGTGGCTGGTGTTCGCGAGTCTCGGCCTGTCGCATGACGACGCGCCCGCGGCCTATTCGCGGCCGGTCACGGCCGATGAACTCGACGCGGTGGAGGCACTCGTGACGCGCCGCATTCGCGACCATGTGCCGGTCGCTTACCTGGTCAACGAGGCGTGGTTCGCGGGCATGCGGTTCCATGTCGACGAGCGCGTGCTGATTCCGCGCTCGCCGATCGCCGAACTCATCCACGCGCGCTTCGTGCCCTGGGCAGACCCGGACCGCGTGCGTACGATCGTCGACCTGGGTACCGGCAGCGGCTGCATCGCGATCGCGCTCGCGCAGGCGTTTCCGCAAGCGACGGTGGATGCAGTGGACATTTCGGACGATGCGCTCGACGTGGCCGCGATCAACGTCGCGGCGCACGGCGTCGGCGACCGCGTCCGCCTGCTCCGGTCGAATTTCTTTGCGGCCCTCGAGGGGCGCCGCTACGACCTCATCGTGAGCAACCCGCCCTACGTCGACCGCGACGACATGGCGTCGCTCCCCGAGGAGTTCCGGCACGAGCCGCAGCTCGGCCTGGCGGCGGGCGACGACGGTCTGGATTCGGTGAAACTCATCCTGCATGATGCGTCGCGATTCCTGTCCGACGACGGCATACTCGTTTGCGAAGTCGGCAACAGCCAGCCGGCGCTGGAAGCGGCGTATCCGGATGTTGCATTTGTGTGGCTGACGTTCGAGCATGGCGGACAGGGTGTCTTCTTGCTGACTGCCGGAGAGTTGAAGGGTGTCGGGTAACAGTTTCGGAACGCTGTTCGTGGTGACGACGTTCGGCGAGAGCCACGGCCGCGCGCTGGGGTGTATCGTCGACGGCTGTCCGCCGGGCCTGCCGCTCGCGGAGGCAGATATCCAGGGAGATCTCGAGCGCCGCCGCCCGGGCCGGTCGCGCCATACGACGCAGCGCAACGAGCCGGACCAGGTGCAGATCCTGTCGGGCGTATTCGAGGGCCAGACCACCGGCACGCCGATCGGCCTGCTCATCGAGAACAAGGACCAGCGCTCAAAGGATTACGGCGATATCAAGGACAAGTTCCGCCCGGGACACGCGGATTACACCTACCAGCAGAAGTACGGCATTCGCGATTACCGCGGCGGCGGCCGTTCCTCGGCACGGGAGACGACGATGCGCGTCGCGGCCGGCGCGATCGCGCGCAAATACCTGCGCGAGCGGCTGGGCGTGGAGATCCGCGGTTACCTGTCGCAACTGGGCCCGATCGAGCTCGGCGCCACCGATCTCGGCGCGGTGGACGACAACCCGTTTTTCTGTGCCGACCCGTCGCGCGTCGGCGAACTCGAGACTTTCATGGACGAGTTGCGGGCGCAGGGCGACTCGATCGGCGCGAAGATCAGCGTGCTGGCGCGCAACATGCCGGTCGGCCTCGGCGAGCCGGTGTTCGACAAGCTCGAGGCGGACCTGGCGCGGGGTCTCATGAGCATCAACGCCGTGAAGGGTGTCGAGATCGGCGCCGGGTTCGCGGCCGTGAAACAGCGCGGCAGCCAGCATCGCGACGAGATGTCCGGCACCGGCTTCGCGAAGAACGATGCCGGCGGCACGCTCGGCGGCATTTCCTCGGGCCAGGACCTGCTCGCGAGCATCGCGCTGAAGCCCACGTCGAGCATCTCCGTGCCGGGCAAGACCATCGACAGGCGCGGCGCCGAGACCGAGATCGTGACGCAGGGCCGCCACGACCCGTGCGTCGGCCTGCGCGCCACGCCGATTGCGGAGGCCATGGTCGCGCTCGTCCTCATGGATCACTACTTGCGCAATCGCGCGCAGAACGCCGACGTGCAGTCGGAAACACCACCCATTACGCGGACAGGACAATGACCGATCGATTTGATGTTGCCGTCGTTGGCGCCACAGGCGTCGTCGGCGAGGCCATGCTCGAAATACTCGCGGAACGCAAGTTCCCGGTGGGCAAGGTTTACGCGCTCGCGAGTGAGCGCTCCGTGGGCAGGACGGTGGCGTTCGGCAGGAACGAACTGGCCGTCGACGACCTTGCCGGGTTCGATTTCTCGACGGTGCAGATCGGGCTGTTCTCGGCCGGTGGGTCGATCTCGGCAGAGTATGCGCCGCGCGCGGCCGAAGCCGGCTGCGTGGTCGTCGACAACACGTCGCATTTCCGCTACGACGACGACATTCCGCTGGTCGTGCCCGAGGTGAATGCCGAGGCGATCGCGGACTACACCAACCGCGGCATCATTGCGAACCCGAATTGCTCGACGATCCAGATGGTCGTGGCCCTCAAGCCGATCTACGACGCGGTCGGCATCGAGCGCATCAACGTGGCGACCTACCAGGCGGTGTCGGGTGCGGGCCGCAGCGCCATCGAGGAAATGGTGCGGCAGGCGACCCTGCTGCTGAACGGCCGCCCGCTGGACATCGAGGGCCCTGCGAAGCAGATCGCCTTCAACGCCGTGCCGCATATCGATGCGTTCCAGGAAAACCGTTACACCAAGGAAGAAATGAAGATGGTCTGGGAGACGCGCAAGATCTTCGGCGATCCCGACATCCTCGTGAATCCGACCGCCGTGCGGATTCCCGCGTTCTACGGCCATTCCGAGGCCGTGCACATCGAAACCCGCGACAAGATTTCCGCGGCCGAGGTGTGCGAGCTGTTGCGCAACGCGCCCGGCGTCGAGCTCGTCGACGGCGTCGAGACCGGCGCGTACCCCACCGCGGTCACCGAAGCGTCCGGAAGAGACCCGGTGTTCGTCGGCCGCGTGCGTGAAGACATCTCTCATCCGCGCGGCATCGATCTCTGGGTGGTGGCCGACAACATACGTAAGGGCGCGGCTCTAAATAGCGTCCAAATTGCTGAAATTTTGGCGAAAAAGTATTTATAGGCTATAGTCTGCAGGCAACTGGAGAGGCAGCACAGCCTGCCATGCGAATGTCTCTGCGCGGCGTCTGCAGAGGCACTTGGGGAGTTGGAGACCATCATTATGCCGCGACGAAGCAATCGCATCTCGCTTGCGCTCGTT
>DATIUU010000204.1:0-4101 GCA_035466635.1 Woeseiaceae bacterium | reverse complement strand
ACCCTCGCGGAGGCCCGCGCGCGTGGCGTGGACCAGGCCGAGGTCGCCGTGAGCCACGACATCGGTCTCGCGGCGACGGCCCGGCTGGGTGACGTCGAGAGCCTCGAGTACACCAACGATCGCGGCATCGGCGTGACGGTGTACTGCGGCTCGAGGAAGGGAAGCGCCAGCACGTCGGACGTGTCGCGCGACGCGATCCGTGAAACGGTCGCCAAGGCATGTACTTTCGCGAGCTACACCGCGGAAGACAAGTACGCCGGGCTCGCGGATGCCGACCGCATGTGCACCGAGGTACCCGACCTCGACCTGGACCACCCGTGGAGCCTGGATGCGGCGGCCGCAATCGATCTCGCAATCACCTGCGAGGCCGCGGCGCTCGGTCACGACAAGCGCATCAGCAACTCCGAAGGCGCGACCGTATGGACCAACCGCGGCGTGCGCGCATACGGCAACACCCACGGTTTCTTCGGCAGCTATGCGAAGACCAGTCACTCGCTCAGCTGCGCGGTCCTCGCCAATGCGAATGGCGACATGGAGCGGGACTATTACTACAGCTCCGCCCGCGACGCCGCGGACCTGGAGGCCGCCGAGACTATCGGCGTCAAGGCGGCGGCGCGCGTGCTGCAGCGGCTGGGCGCGCGCAAGATGAAGACCGCGCGCGCGCCGGTGCTCTTCATTCCCGAAATCGCGCGCGGTTTCATCGGGCACCTCGCCGGCGCCATTTCAGGGGGCGCGCAATACCGGCGCTCGTCGTTCCTGCTCGGCGCGGTCGGCGAGCAGATATTCCCGGACTTCGTCAGCATCGAGGAGCGGCCGCACATTCCCCGGGGCATGGCGAGCGTGCCGTACGATGCCGAGGGCGTGGCGACCCGCGACCGCGACATCGTCCGCGACGGCGTCCTGCAGGGCTATATCCTGAGCAGCTACTCGGCGCGGCGGCTCGGCCTCGAGACCACCGCGAACGCGGGCGGCGCGCAGAACCTGATCGTTCCCGGCAATGCCGACGGCATGGACGCGCTGGTCGCCGAGATGGGAACCGGGCTGGTCGTCGAGGAGCTGATCGGACAGGGCGTCAACACCGTTACCGGGGATTACTCGCGCGGCGCGGTCGGGCACTGGGTGGAAGACGGGGAGATCGCCTACCCCGTGCACGAGATCACGATCGCGGGCAACCTGCGTCAGCTGTACCGGCGCATCGTGGCCATCGGCAGGGACCAGGACCTGCGCGGCGGGATTCGCTGCGGGTCAATCCTCGTCGACGAGATGACCATCGCCGGGAGTTGACCCGGGGCCGCCTGCCGGGCTCGCCGCATCGACCAGGTCGGACAGCGTCATGTCGCCGACCGCCGAGAACGCGGCCTGGTCCAGTTTCGTGCCGAGTTCGTCGACGCAGCGCTCCCACGTCGGTTCGCGGTAGGAACCCGTTTCCCCCTCGCTGCGCACGACGTCCAGGATTTCACGCAGCGGGATGCGCGTCATCTCCCGGGCCGGCAACAGCTCGCCCTGCTCATTCGCCGTCAGGAGCCCGCGCGATTCGAGATCCGCGACCACAGGCGCGAGCGCCAGTGACGGGATCTGCAGGGCATCGCTCAGTGCCTGTACCGGCAGCTTCGCCAGCGGTTCGCGGAAAGTGCGGCCGACCAGCAGCATGATGTTCAGCGCCAGGCGTTCGCGCACCGTGTTCGACAGCCGCGGTTCCTGGCGCCCGATCCGGAGGTAAGCCGGGTTCTGGACGTAGAACGCGAGCTGGGCGCCGATGAGCAGGACCAGCCAGTTCAGGTACAGCCAGATCAGGGTCACGATCGCGATCGCGAAGCTCGCGTAGACCGCCTGCCGAGCCGACGCGGTGGCGAGGAAGGTCGTGAATATCACCACCATGCTGGCCCAGATGAAACCGCCCGCGAGCCCGCCGATGATCGCGGGTATGGCCCGTACCCGGGTATTCGGCATGAACCAGTAGAGGAACGCGAATACCGCGGCCACCAGGAAGTAAGGTGTCAGCTTGCTGGTGGCGACGAACAGGGGGCCGACGACCCTGTTCTCGACCAGGTAATGCACGATCTCCTGGTTTTGCAGCGCAGTGATCATGCCCAGTGCTATGACGATCGCCAGCGGCCCGACCATGAGCACGAACATGTACTCGGTGAAGCGCCGCGCGAAACTGCGTGACTCCGACACGTACCAGACGTAATTCAGGCTCTCCTCGACCTTCTGCACCATCGAAATCGCGGTCCACAGGAAGAACGCCAGGCTCACGCCACCGAGCACGCGGCCGTTCACGTTGTAAACGAGCGCCATCACCTTGTCGGTGATCTCGATGCCGCGCGCGCCGAGCGGTTCGAGGAACAGGTACATCTGCGCTTCGAGCTTCTCGTCGATACCGAGCCCCTTGAGTACCGAGAAACTGAATGCCAGCAGCGGCACGATCGACAGCAAGGTCGTATAGACGAGGCTCATCGCGCGCATCGTGATCTGGCCGGAGAAGAAGTCGCGGAGCACGGCGTAGAGATAACGCATGGTCGTCGCGACGAGACGGCCGATGCGCCCGTGCTTTTCGAGCGCGTCGCTCCAGATCAGCTCGTTCAGTCGCTCTGTGGGATTCGCCTTGGTTGCCATCTCAGGGCCGCGTCAGCCGGCGCAATGCTTCCTGGTATTTCTCGGCCGTCTTGCGGATGATCTCCGCCGGCAACGCCGGCCCCGGCGCGGTCTTGTCCCAGTCGAGCGTCTCGAGATAGTCGCGCACGAACTGCTTGTCGAAACTCGGCGGGCTGATACCGACCTCGTAGTCCTCGACGGGCCAGAAGCGCGACGAGTCGGGGGTGAGGACTTCGTCGATCAGGAACAGGCGGCCTTCGTCGTCGAGCCCGAATTCGAACTTGGTGTCGGCGATGATGATGCCGCGCTGCAGGGCGTGCGCCGCGGCGACCTCGTAGATCTGTATCGATACGTCGCGCACCCGTGACGCCAGGGGCTCGCCGATCAGCTCGACGACCTGCTCGAAAGTGATGTTCTCATCGTGCGTGCCGGCCTCCGCCTTGCTGGCCGGCGTAAACAGGGTCTCGGGGAGCCTCTCGGCCTGCTGCAGCCCCGGGGGCAGCGGGATGCCGCAGACCTTGCCGTTCTCCCGGTAGTCCTTCCACCCGGAACCGATGAGGTAGCCGCGCACGACGGCCTCGATGGGCAGCGGCTTCAGGCGCTTGACGACCAGTGCGCGGCGGCGCAGCTGCTCGCGCAATTCCGGGTCCGCGATGACCTCGTCGATCGTCCGCGACGTGAGCTGGTTCTCGATGATGTCCTGCATCATGCGGAACCAGTAAAGCGAGATCTGCGTGAGCACTTCCCCCTTGCCCGGCACCGGGTCCTGCATGACGACGTCGAACGCGGACAACCTGTCGGTCGTCACGATGAGCAGGTGATCGTCGTCGACACTGTAAATGTCACGGACCTTGCCGCGCCCGATCAACGGGTAGCCCGGTACCGCGGACTCGAAAATCGCGCCGGCATTGTCAGTCATAAGCGTGCTCGATGGGATCGCTACGGGGATGATCGCCCTTCGACCCTACCGTGGCAAGCGATGGGCGTAGGCATGCCGCGCCGCAGGCGCTACGATGCTGGTTTGCACGTTCGGCGGCGCCGGCAGGAGCAGGATTGTACTGGGGCAGGGTCATTGGCACCTTCGTGGGCGCTGTCGTGGGCGTCATGCTGGTCTCGCCGCTGCTGAAAATCCTGTCGGTGACGGCGGGGTACTTCGCGGGCCGGCAGTTCGATCGCGGTTTTGCGGCCCAGCGGCACGCGTTCGAGAACATGGGTGCCGGCGCCGGGCGCCTGTCCGAGGACTACGTCCGCACCCTGTTCCTGTGCATGGGGCATCTCGCGAAGGCCGACGGGCGCGTCAGCGAGGAAGAGATTCGCGCCGCACGGCTCGTGATGCACCGTCTCGACCTGGGCCCGGCGCTGGTTCGCAAGGCCATCCACTGGTTCGACGAGGGCAAGGAGCCCGGTTTTTCCCTGGTACAGGCCGTCCGCGAACTGCGCCGCGTCCACGCCCGTCGCGCCGAGCAGCGGACCCTGTTCGTGCGCCTGCTGCTCGAGGTGGTTCTC
>DATIUU010000203.1:0-3621 GCA_035466635.1 Woeseiaceae bacterium | reverse complement strand
AGCTCGGTGATCTCGGCGCCCAGGCGGGCGCTGTCTGCGTAACAAGGATCGGGTACGTCGGGCAACGAGGCAGCAGCGGTCGTCACGGGTCCCTCCGGCAATTACGGGCTGGTTATTTATACAGTAGTATAGCCGTAAAGCGATGATAAATCGAGAAATTATTCTCTGTGCACATCCTGATCCGTTAACATCGATTTACCGGCATGGACATCCGGAACGTTGGTAAAGTGGTACCTCGAACTGCATTCCGCGGTGACCGGATCGAGGGATTGCGAATGACAATAACGGGCGAGTGTTTTTGCGGCGAAGTTACCTACGAGCTGAAGGGCAAGCTTCGCGATGCGCGGTCGTGCCACTGCTCGCGGTGCCGGAAAGCATTCAGTTCCCAGGCGTCGTCTTACGCGGAGGTCGATGCGGATGAGTTCAGATGGCTCACGGGGGAGGACCTGTTGACGTCCTATGTCGGCAAGCATGGCTTCGGGCTGCAGTTTTGCAGCAAATGCGGTTCCACGCTCTGCGGGATTCACAATGATGTCGTTCACGGTGTAACCCTGGGCTGTCTGAACGGCGACCCCGATATCACGATCGGCCAACATATTTTTGTCGGATCGAAAGCGGGGTGGGAAGTCATTCCGGATGGAGTCGTTACTTTCGATGCGGCACCACCACGGGACCTTTGAATCGTGGGTGCTCGTATGAAACATGTTGGCTTCGGGTTCTTTCTTGCGTGCATGGCCGCCGTTGCCACGAACGCCGACGATTCAGCGCTCCCGGATCCGCTGGAGGCGGGATGGCGGGGTGTTCCGGTATGCGAAAAACTGCATGAAGATAACGATCAGAGGATTCTTCGCTGCACGTTCCCGCCCGGCGCCGGACACGAGCGCCACTATCATCCCAAACATTTCGGCTATGCAATCGCGGGCGGTCGTGTGCGCATTACCGATGCAGACGGCACGCGTGCACTAAGCCTGGAAACAGGAAGCAGCTATTGGAGCGACGGCGTCGCCTGGCATGAAATCGAAAATACCGGGGGATCGACTATCGTGTACCTTATCGTCGAGCCGCGCTAACCGCATGCGAACACAGTTTCTACCCACGAAGGAAACCCCGATGATTGGATATGTTGTTCTTGGTACCAATGACCTCGCTCGTGCCGCGTCGTTTTACGACGAACTGCTGGCAGAAATGGGTGTCACTCGAATGATGGAATTTGGCGAGCGCGGCTATGCCTGGGGCGCAGCGATGGACAAGCCGATGCTCTGCATAATGACGCCCTACGATGGGCAACCGGCAACGGTGGGCAATGGCGTGATGGCCGGCATTGCGGCCGAATCGCGCGACCAGGTGGATCGAATCTACGAGAAGGCCATCGAACTCGGCGGTTCCGACGAAGGCCCTCCCGGTTTGCGCGCCGAAGGCGGCGACGGCTTCTATGCCGCCTACTTCCGTGACCTGGACGGCAATAAACTCGACGTATTCAGCTATGGCTGAAGTATTGCGTCCCCCGACTTGACCGCTCGCGGTTCGCGAACCGCCCCTACAGGTGGAACGAGCGGGGCAGCAGGTCGTCGATCGGGAACGAGCGCGTGTGGCCACCGGGCCGCAACAGGACGACGCGCGTCTCGGGCGTCGCGAACTCGTTGATCTTCTGCCGGCAGCCGCCGCAGGGCGTGCAGTCTTCGATGTCTTCGTGACCGCCGGCGACGACGATCGTCTGGATCGTCTTGCCACCATCCGCGATCATGGCCGCTATGGCACCGGCTTCGGCACAGGTCCCTTCGGTGTACGCGGCATTCTCGACGTTGCAGCCGACGAACATTTTTCCCCTGTCGTCGAGCAGCGCCGAACCGACACGGTAATTCGAATACTTGCAGTAGGCGTTTGCCCGGGCAGCAAGTGCGGCATCGATCAGGTCCTGTTCGTCCACGCTTCGCTTTCTCCTAAGTCGACTTCCGCATCGGGTTGTTCGGATGTGTCGTCCAGTCCGCCTTGTCATTCGATATGGGCCGGCCGGTCCGCGGATCGAAGCCGTCCGTGAGCCGGCGCATCGTGATGCAGCCTTCGATGGGGCACACGCTGACACAGAGGTTGCAGCCGACGCATTCCTCGTCGATCACCTCGAAGCGCCGCTTCCCGTTCACCGTGTGCGTGATGGCCTGGTGCGACGTGTCCTCGCACACCACGTGGCAGCGGCCGCACTGGATGCAGAGCTGCTGGTCGATGACGGCCTTCTCGACGTAATTGAGGTTCAGGTACTGCCAGTCGGTCACGCTCGGCACCGCGCGGCCGACCAGTTCGGCCACCGACGTCATGCCCTTGTCGTCGAGGAAGTTGCTCAGGCCGTCGGTGAGGTCGTCGATGATCCTGAAGCCATAGACCATGGCCGCCGTGCACACCTGCACGTTGCTCGCGCCGAGCGCGAGGAAATCCACCGCATCGCGCCAGTCGGTCACGCCGCCGATACCCGAGATCGGCAGGCTCCGCGTTTCTGCCGTGCGCGCGATCTCGGCCACCATGTTGAGGGCGATCGGCTTCACCGCCTCGCCGCAGTAGCCGCCGTGCGTTCCCATGCCGTCGGTCGCCGGGTACATCGTGAGCGTGTCGTAGTCGACGCGCATGATCGAGTTGATGGTATTGATGAGCGACACGGCATCCGCGCCGCCGTCTTTCGCCGCCTTCGCCGGCGGCAGGATGTTGGCGACGTTCGGCGTGAGCTTCACGATGACGGGCACGCGCGCCGCCGCCTTGGCCCACTCGGTCGCCATCCGGATGTACTCCGGCACCTGGCCGACGGCGGAGCCCATGCCGCGCTCCGACATGCCGTGCGGGCAGCCGAAATTGAGTTCGATCGCGTCGGCCCCGGTGTCCTCGATCATGGGCACGTACTTCTTCCAGACCTCCGCGTTCATCGGGAACATCACCGACACGACCAGGGCACGGTCCGGCCAGTCGCGCTTGACCTGGCGGATCTCGTCGAGGTTGGTGCTGAGCGGCCGGTCCGTGATCAGTTCGATGTTGTTGAAGCCGATCACGCGCCGGTCGTTGCTGTGAATGGCGCTGTAGCGAGGACCGCTCACGTTCACGATGGGCGGGTCTTCGCCCAGCGTCTTCCATACGGCGCCGCCCCAGCCGGCTTCGAATGCGCGGTTGACGTTGTAGGCCTTGTCCGTCGGCGGTGCCGAGGCGAGCCAGAAGGGATTCGGCGAACGAATGCCCAGGAATTCCGCAGCAAGGTCAGCCATAGCCTTCATCCCGTGTTCGCAGGTAGCGGTCGATCGCGATCGCCGCCACCTTGCCGTGTTGCACGGCTGTCACCGTGAGGTCGTCGCCGCCGAGCACGCAGTCGCCGCCGGCCCACACACCGGCGAGCGACGTCGCCTGTTTGTCGTCGACCAGGATCTTCCCGGATTTCATCCGGATCGAGCCGTCGTCCAGCACGCCGTCCCGGAGCTGCTGGCCGATCGCCTTGAACACGATGTCGGCTGCGAGCGTGAACGTCTCGCCGGTGTCTGCGATCACGCCCTCGCCGTTCGGCGCGGTTCTCTCGAACAGCACGCCGCTCGCATGCCCGGGCCCGAGGATCTTCAGCGGCCGTGCACAGGGACGGATCGTGATCCCGCT
>DATIUU010000202.1:0-10713 GCA_035466635.1 Woeseiaceae bacterium | reverse complement strand
AGCAACGCGAGCCGCACCTGCCGCAGCGTATCCTTGATATTGGCTTCGGTCAGCCGCCCCTTGCCACCCAGGCTGCGCGCGGCGTCCGATAACCGTCCGGTGAGATTCTCAAACATGGCGCGCAGTCTAGCAAAAGTCTGCGACGGGACGGAGCATCGCCGTGCGCCGGGTTCAAATAGTCAGGACGGTCCCGCGGGAGAGCATCTGGATGTTCTTTTCGGGGGCGGCGGCGAGGACCTGCTTGAGGATGCGCGCTTCCTCGCCCGGCTTCATGCCCGTGAGCCAGATTTCCGGCTCGTGCCGCAGGCGCTCGAGGTCGCGCGTCAGGGTCCGCGGGCAATAGTGGCCGGCATCGGACGCCAGCTTTTCCATCTCGTTCGGGAATGACACCTCGATGACCAGCACCTTGAGATCGTCGCAGGCGTTGAGGACCGGCCACAGGGTCTCGTTGGTCTTGGTATCGCCGCTGACCGCGAACACGCCGCCCGAATTCTGCACCGTGTAGCCCAGTGACGGCACGCTATGCAGGACGTCGACGGCGTAGAAGTCCCGGTGGCCGATGCTGATCGTGTCGCCCGGGCTGCACTCGCGGTAACGAAGCATGGGATTCTCGGGCGTCGGCAGCCGCGCGAAGTCCGGCCAGATGACGTCGTTGAACAGGTGGTCCTGGATGGCATGCAGGGTCTCGGCACTCGCGTACACGGTCACGGGCGTTTCGAACCCCTCGTCGAACACCGTATCCACGAGCAACGGCAGCCCCGCGATGTGGTCGAGGTGCGCGTGAGTCAGGAAAACATGCCGTATCGGCTGCAGTTCGCCGAGTGACAGGTCGCCGATACCCGTCCCGGCATCGATGAGGACGTCGTCATCGATGAGCATCGCCGAGGTACGTGCGCCCGCGCCGATACCGCCGCTGCAACCGAGGATTCGAATACGCATAACGTCGAGGGTTCTATTGACCGCCACCATGTGGGATGATGCACCCCAAGAAACGGTAGGTTATCGACCGACGGGTTTCTGTGTTTCAAATCACACTTCCATTTCTGTACCTGGTCGCTGCGGCGGGCTTTGCGATTAGCCGCCTGCGGCAGGACTCCGCCTACGTCGGCCGCTTGCGTTCCGGCGCCTTCCTGCTTGCCGCCGTTTCGATCGCGATTCACGGCTGGCTGCTGTTCGACTCACTGACCCGCAGCAACGGCATCCACGTATCGCTGGCATCATCCGTTTCGCTGATTGGCCTGCAACTGGCGATCATCGGCACGCTTGCGGCGATCGATTCCGACCTGCGCGGCGTGACCGCGGGCCTCATCGTGCTCGCTGCGCCCACCGCCCTCGCGACGCTGACCGGTCCGGTCGAGGTTACCGGCAGCGGGCTGAGCTGGCAGTTGCAGACGCACGTATTCACCGCCATGTTCGCCTACGGGCTGCTGGCCGCCGGCGCCATCCTGGCGGTCTACGCGCTGGTGCAGGACCGGCGCCTGCGTGCCGCCAGGTTGTCCCGCGTGAACCAGCTTTTCGCGCCACTCGAAAAGACCGAGCGAGTGCTTTACGGGGCCGCCTCGGCCGGCGTCGCCGTCCTTGCGATGTCCATGGCGCTCGGCATCACGTTCGTCGAGAACCTGTTCGCGCAACACCTGGTGCACAAGACCGTGCTGTCGCTCATCGCGCTGCTCGTTTTCGGCATACTCCTCGCCGGGCGTCACTTCGCGGGCTGGCGCGGCAGGCGCGCCATATACCTGTACCTGGGCGGCTTTGCGCTCCTGTTCCTCGCCTACTTCGGCAGCCGCTACATCCTCGAGGTCGTGCTCGATCGCAGCTGGGGCTAGGCCGGGCCCGGCGCGCGTTCCTTGACAGCCAGCCGGACGGCTGCTGAACTCCGTTAGTCACCACAATTTCGAGGTATTCGTCCTTTGGACGATGGCGTTCCACTATCGGCCCTTTTCGGGCTGCTGATCGCTCTGCTCGTTCTTTCCGCCTTCTTCTCCGGCTCGGAAACGGCCCTCGTGAGCCTCAACCGCTACCAGCTGCGCCACAAGGCCCGGCAGGGGCACCGGGGTGCGCGGCTCGCGGAGTCGCTGCTGCAACGCCCCGACCGGCTGATCAGCCTGATCCTGCTGGGCAACAACCTCGTCAACTTCTCGGCCGCATCGCTGGTCGCCATCATCGCCTTCGAGATGGGCGGCGAACCGGCGGTCGCGCTGGGCACGCTGTTGCTGACGCTGGTCGTGCTGATCTTCTCGGAGGCTGCGCCCAAGACCCTCGCGGCCATGCATCCGGAACGGGTCGCATTCCCGGCAGCGCTGATCTATTACCCGCTCCTGAAGATCACGTACCCGATCGTCTGGCTGACGAACGTGGCATCGAACGGCGTCCTGTTCCTGCTCGGCGTCCGCCGCGGTGACTCCGAACTGCAGCCGCTGACGAGAGAGGAACTCCGCACCGTGGTGCACGAGGCAGGCAGCCGCATCTCGAGCCGCTACCAGCAGATGTTGCTCAGCATCCTCGACCTCGAGAAGGTAACGGTCGACGACGTCATGGTGCCGCACAACGAGATCATCGGCATCGACCTCGAGGACGAGATCGAGGAAATCGAGGCGATCATCAGCAAGAGCGAACATACCCGGCTGCCCGTTTACGAGGACAACGTCGACAACATCGTCGGCATCCTGCACCTGCGGCGCCTTGCGAACCTCGCACCACAGGCGTTCGACAAGACGTCGCTGCGGGAACTGCTCGACGAGCCCTACTTCGTGCCCGAGGGTACGGCGCTCAGCAAACAGCTGGTGCAGTTCCAGCGCCGTCGCGAACGCGTCGCGCTCGTGGTGGACGAGTACGGTGATATCCAGGGGATCGTCACCCTCGAGGACATCCTCGAGGAGATCGTGGGCGAATTCACGACCGACCCGGCCGACCAGATCGAAGACGTCGTGCGCGAAGGGCCCGACTCGTTCCTCGTGAGCGGCACCGCCAACATCCGCGAACTCAACCGCGCGCAGGGCTGGGAGTTGCCGACCGACGGCCCCAAGACCCTCAACGGCCTGATTCTCGAACTGCTGGAGACGATCCCGGAACCGACGACCTGCCTGAAGATCAGCGGCTACCCGCTCGAGATCGTCGCCTCCGACGACAATCGCGTCCGCACCGTGCGCATCGGCCCGCGCGTCGCCGTGCCCGAAAAAAAAATCTAGAACGCCGCGTCGAGCGCTTCGCGCAGCCGCGTGACGGCCACGATTTCGATGCCGTCCACGGGCTTCCTCGGCACGTTCGAGCGCGGCACGATGGCGCAGGTGAAGCCCTGCTTGGCGGCCGCCGCGATGCGTTCCTCGCCGTAGCGGACCGGCCGCACTTCCCCGGCCAGCCCGACCTCCCCGAAGCTCACCAGCCCCTCCCGGCAGGGCCGGTCGCGGAAGCTCGACACCACCGACAGCAGCGTTGGCAGGTCCACCGCGGTCTCGCCGATCCTGAGGCCGCCCACGACGTTGACGAAGACGTCCTCGGCGCCGAGCTGCACGTCGCCATGGCGCTGCAACACGGCCAGCAACAGCGCCAGCCGGTTCTGGTCGAAGCCCTGCGCGACCCGTTTCGGGTAGCCCCCGCCGCCGTCGGCCACCAGCGCCTGCATCTCCACCAGCAATGCCCGGCTGCCCTCCCAGGCCACCGAGACCACGCTGCCCGGCTCCGTCAGGGTTTCCCGCGACAGGAAGATCGCCGAGGGATTGCGCACCTCGCGAAAACCGCTGCCGGTCATGGCGAAGACGCCCATCTCCCCGGTCGCACCGAAGCGGTTCTTCACTGACCGGATCATCGTGTAACGGCTGGCCGGGTCGTTCTCGAAATACAGCACCGTATCGACCATGTGCTCCACCACCCGCGGCCCGGCGATCGCGCCTTCCTTGGTGACGTGACCGATGACGAACGCGGACACCTCGTTCTGTTTCGCGAACTGCACGATGCGGCCGACGCACTCGCGCAGCTGCCCGACCGAGCCGGGCGCCGAGGTCAGCTCCGCCGCCGTCATGGTCTGGATGGAATCGATTATCAGCAGCCGCGATGCGTGGCGGCGCGCCTCGGCCAGCACGTTTTCCAGCGCCGTGTCCGCGAGCACCTTGAGCCCGTCACCGCCGGTCCCGAGGCGCCGCGCACGCTGGCTGACCTGGCGCAGCGACTCTTCGCCGGTTGCATAGAGAACGGGCAGGTCGCGCTGCAACCGGCCGCTGACCTGTTGCAGCAGCGTCGATTTGCCGACCCCGGGGTCGCCGCCGAGCAATACCACGGCACCCGGGACCAGCCCGCCACCGAGCACACGGTCGAACTCGGCAAAGCCCGTGGCGTAGCGCTCTTCCGGGTCGAGATCCAGCGCGTCGAGCCCCGTCGCCGCAACACTCCCCGTCGCTGCGGCGGGCGCGCCCGCGATGCGCATCTCCGCCAGGGTGTTCCAGGCGCCGCAATCCGGGCACTGGCCGGCCCACTTGACGCTGTGCGCGCCGCAGTCGGCGCAAACGTAGGCTGATTTCAGCTTGGCCATCCCGCTCCTCGAGCTGCTAGCGCGTCCGGGTTACGCGCTGATTTCTCGAAAAAATCGAGAAAACTCGCATACCTTATTGTTTATATTATATTTCTATTTTTTATTTGCGCGGAGACCCGGCGGTCACCCGGCCCGCGCGCGTCGCCGATGATAGCACCGCGAATCAGGCGGTTATGACAAAAAAATGCCAACCCTTTCTCATTAAACACGGCGCCGATTTCCTATACTTTTCCGCCACAAACAGGGACCCGAACGCTTGGACACCGGCTCGAACCAGAAAAGAAACCGCCTGATCGCACTGAGTTTCGCGAGCGTGCTGCTGTTGCTCGTTTACGGACCGCTGGCGCCATGGTTCGTCAGCGCCGACCGCTTTCTCTATGACACCCTCTCGTCCGGACTGCCGAACCGGCCGCTCGACAACGCATTCATCATCAGCATCGACCCCTCACGGACGAGCCACGACGAACTGCTGGCCCAGTACGGCCAGGTGCTCTCGGTGCTGACCCGCAGCCAGGCACGCCGCATCATCCTGCCGCAACCGCCCGAGCTGGGCGCCGACGAGCGGCTGCCGGGATGGTCCGCGGCCCTCGTCGGGCCCGTGCCGGTCTACGTCCCGAACAGCCATCGCCTTGCCGAACTGACGCAGCACACCGGCTTCATGGCGTTCGTGCCGGACGACGACGGCGTCTTGCGCCGGACCAATCTCTGGCAGCTCAACGGCGCCGTGATGTCGCCGTCGCTGCCGCTCGCGGTAGCGCTCGACAATGAAGAACTCGCCCCGCGCCGGCGCAGCTCGGCATCGGACGATACCGTTTATCTGTCGAATTACGAAGAACTGCCGCGGGTCACGCTTGACGAGATCCTGTTCGGGGACTTTGCAAGCACCCGCCTGAACGACGCAACCATCTTCGTCGATCACGAACCGGCACTCGTTGGCGCGTCCGCCGTGCTGCCTTCCGGGCAGTTCGTGACGCGCTCGGAACTCACGGCCGCACTGATGGCGGATATCGAAGCCGACCGCAGCATCCTGATTCCCGCCTGGGTCAGCGCGCTGCAGTGGCTGGCGCCGGTGCTGCTGGCCATCCTCGCGGTCCTGTTCCTGCCGGAACGCGATCGCCGCAGTATCGCGGTCATCGGCCTCGTGACCCTCGTCGCGCTGTTGCTCATCGAGATGCTGATGCTGTACGTGCTGCGAGTGCGCCTGGACGTCGGCCGCTCCGTCCTGATTTTCGTCGGCGTCGGCCTGCTCAGTCTCTGGCTGGTCGGCGACCCGAAGAAAGCGACGAAAGACGCCTTCAAGCGCGGCTCCGACTTCCTCGCTGCCGGCCGGCTCGAACCCGCGTTTGCGGAGTTCCGGCGCTGCATGCCTTCGGATACGCTGGCCACGGTCATGTACAAGCTCTCCATCGCGTTCGAGGAACAGGCGAAGCCGGAGCGCGCCGAGGCGGTGCTCGACTGGATGAAGCGCACGCACAGCACCCACGACGAGAAGCGCAAGAAGGGCCAGGGCGTTGCCGGGATGCCGAAACGACTGGGCCGTTACGTCATCGAGCGTCGCATCGGGCGCGGCGCCATGGGCGCCGTCTACCTCGCCAAGGATCCGCGCATCAATCGTGCCGTGGC
The DNA here is from genome assembly GCA_035466635.1 of Woeseiaceae bacterium. Lineage (GTDB taxonomy): Bacteria > Pseudomonadota > Gammaproteobacteria > Steroidobacterales > Woeseiaceae > UBA1847. The sequence continues at coordinate 4,565 of DATIUU010000202.1, read as the reverse complement.
CGTAAAGGCCATCCCGATCGAAAAGGAGTTCGAAGACGAAGAACTCAGGGAAGCCCGCGTCCGCTTCTTCCGTGAAGCGGAGTCGGCCGGCCGCCTGACGCACCCCAACATCATCACCGTTTTCGACGCGGGCGAGGACAAGGGCCTCGCCTACATCGCAATGGAGTACGTGCCGGGCACTCCGCTCCGGGACTTCACGGACCCCAAGCGCCTGCTCGCCCCGAAGCGCGCGCTCGAACTTGCGGCAAGTACCGCGGAAGCGCTCGACTACGCACACAACCAGGGCGTCATTCACCGCGACATCAAACCCGCCAACCTGCTCTACAACCCGAAGGAAGGGACCCTGAAGATCAGCGACTTCGGCGTTGCGCGTATCACGGACAACAATCGCACCAAGACCGGTATCGTGCTGGGCACCCCGATGTACATGTCGCCCGAGCAGCTGGGCGCCGAAAATCTCACCGGCCTCTCGGACTTGTTTTCGCTTGGTGTTACTCTATACGAGCTCTTGATCGGCGAGGTGCCCTTCAAAGCAGGCAACATCGCGGCCCTGATGGCGAAAATAACGACTGAAGACCCTGCCCCGATCGCGGGTAAACGTGCCGGACTCGCACCGAGTATCGATGCCGTATTGGCGAAGGCCCTGGCCAAGCGCCCCGAGGATCGTTTTTCGTGCGGCGCCGAGATGGCGATCGCGTTGCGCAACTGCGCTCGATACGCGTAGTAACGTCCGGACCTGGGTAGTGCGAGATTGAAAAGCCTGCGTGGAAAAATAGAATTTGCCGAATTCACGGATACCGGGCGGGTTCGCGAACACAACGAGGACGCGGTAGGCTCCAACCCGGACATCGGCCTCATGGTACTTGCCGACGGCATGGGCGGGTACAACGCCGGTGAAGTGGCGAGCGGTATCGCCGTGCAGATCGTGTCCGAACTGGCCGTCGCGGGCGCGAACCGCGAGGAACGCGAAGACATCGATCCCCACAGCGGGCTGATGCGGCAGTCCATCGTCCTCCGCGACGCGGTCTACCGTGCCAACAAGATCATCTTCCAGACCGCGCAGAGCCAGACGCACTGCGAGGGCATGGGCACGACGATCGTCGCCTGCATGTTCTACGACAACAAGATCAGCATCGCCCACGTCGGCGATTCGCGTGCCTACCGTCTGCGCGGCGACTCGTTCGAGCAGCTCACGCTCGACCATTCGCTGCTGCAGGAACTCGTGGATCGGGGCTTCTACTCCCACGACGAGGCGCAGCGATCGACCAATCGCAACTACGTCACCCGCGCCCTCGGTGTCGAGCCGACCGTCGAGGTCGAAGTGCACGAACACGAGGTGCTGCCCGACGACATCTATCTGTTGTGCTCCGACGGCCTGCCCGACATGGTCGAAGATGAGGATATTCACTTAACTATCAGTACTTTTAATGCTAGTCTTGACGTCGTGGGTCAACAGCTTATCGAGTTGGCCAACGATCACGGCGGACGCGACAATGTGTCGGTAATGCTGGCGCAGGTGCTTGGGCCGTTTGCGGCGAAGAAGCCCCTGCTCACCAGGATCACAAGCTTGTTCCGCTGATGTTGGGGTTGCAGGGGTAGTCTGGAGATTGCAGTCGGAGACGAGCGATTCGGCCGCCGCTATGGCTGGCGATCTATTTCATGTTTCCTTCCCTGCTTGGTTGGGTCTCACTGAGGACGGCGAGAAATCATGGCACGTTTAATTCTTAGCCTGGACAACCAGGTTCTGGCTGAATACAACATGACCAAGGAACGCTACACGATCGGCCGTCTTCCGGATAACGACGTGCGGATCGACAACCCCGCCGTCAGCGGACACCACTCCCTGATCATCAACATCCTGAACGACTCGTTCCTCGAAGACCTCAACAGCACCAACGGCACCTACGTCAACGGCAAGCTGATCAAGAAGCATGCGCTGCAGCACGGCGACGTCATAACCATCGGCCATCACCAGCTGCGCTTCACGGACCAGGAAGTGCCGGAGGCGGAACAGGACGAATTCGAAAAGACCATGGTCATCCCGAGCGGCCAGCAGAGCGCCGAGCAGCTCAGGAAGGCCGAGAAGGCCGCGGAAGCCGCTGCAGCCGCGGCCGCAGCCGAAGCGAAATACGATGCCGCCGCGGGCGTGCGGCTGGACCCGGAAGAGGCGGCCGCACTGCAGGAACCGCCGCGGCGCAGGCCCGCCGAGACCGTCGCCCACACCGCGACGGCGGCGCCTGTTCAGAAGCCGCGGTACACCGCCACCGCGGCACCCGTATCGCATACGGCCACCGCGGCCGGCATCGATCCGGCCAGCGTTCCCAACGCGTTGCCGCTCGCCAAGCTGCAGGTGCTGAGCGGCGCATTCGCGGGCCGCGAACTCGAACTCACCAAGGCACTGACCACGCTCGGCCGTCCTGGCGTGCAGGTGGCGGCCATCACGCGCCGTGCGGAAGGCTACTACATCGTCCACGTCGAGTCGGGCAAGGAAGGCGACTACCCGCTCGTCAACGGGCAGCCGATCGGCGCGCAGGCCCGCAAGCTCTCCGACAACGACGTCGTGCAGCTGGCCGGCGTCAAGATGGGGTTCTTCGCGAGCTGAGCGCAAGCTGTTGGAGCGGTTCCTGGACCGCGATCGCGCGCCGGGGCGCGCTCCTGCAGATACGACCGCTGCTAAGGAACGATTTCGCTGTCCTCGCGGTTCATGACGCCGCACACGAGTTCGTAAGGAATGGCGTCCGCCCAGGGTGCGACCTCCTCGACCGGCAGGTTGTCGCCCCAGAGCGTCGCGATATCGCCGACCCGGTCCGTTGCACCCTCGCCCAGGTCGACCGCACACATGTCCATCGACACATTGCCGACGAGCGGCACCCGCCGGCCGTTCAGCAACACGGGCGTGCCGCTGCGGAAGTGACGCGTATAGCCGTCGCCGTAACCCGCGGCGATGATGCCGAGGGTCGAGTCGCGTTCGCTGATGTAAGCGCCCTTGTAACCGACGCGAGCGCCGGCATGCAGGGGCTTTACGGCGATGAGGCGCGCTTCGAACTGCATGACCGGCTTCAGCCCGAGTTCGCGGCCGGTCTTGCCGGCAAACGGGGATATGCCGAACAACGAGATGCCCGGCCGGATCCAGAAGTCCCCGCCGAAGCCGAGCCGGCCCCTCGCATCGACGACCTGCGGCCAGCCGAGCGACGCCGGCGAATTCGCGATGCTGACCGCGCCCGCGAAACCCCGGGTGAGCGGCGCAAAAGCCGCCAGCTGCGATTCGGTGACCGGGTTGTCGAGTTCATCGGCGCTCGCGAAGTGCGTCATGAGCCGCAGATCGTTCACCGCGGCGGCCGCTCCGAGGCGCTCGAGCAACGGCGCGGCGGCACTCGGTGAAAACCCGAGGCGGTTCATGCCGGTGTCGATCTTCAGCCACACGGTGCCGCGGCTGCCAGCCGCGCGCTCGAGCATTTCAACCTGGCCGATGTCGTGCACGACCAGTTCGAAGCCGTGGTCGAACGCGAGCCGCAGTTCCTCGCCGGTCGCGACGCCCGCGAGCAGCACGATGGGCTTGTCGATACCGGAGTCGCGCAGCAACAGGGCTTCGGGCAGCCGCGCGACGGCGAGGGAATCGGCCGCCTGCAGGTGCCGGGCCACCGGCACCAGGCCGTGGCCGTAGGCATTGGCCTTGATCACCGCCATGACCCGCGCGCCCGGCGCCACGTTCTTCAGGACGTCGAGATTGTGCCTTAGCGCGCCGAGCCTTATGAGGGCCCGAGCCCCGAAGCTCACGGATACGGCTCCTCCGCGTAGGTCTCCGGCACCCAGTTCTCGAACTTGGTGTAACGGCCGACGAAGGTCAGCGGGAAGTCGCCGATCGGGCCGTTGCGCTGCTTGGCGATCGCGATGTCCGCAATGCCCTTGCGCGGGGTATCCTGGTTGTAGACCTCTTCGCGGTAAATGAAGATGATCATGTCCGCATCCTGCTCGATGGCGCCGGACTCGCGCAGATCGGACATGACGGGCCGCTTGTCGGTGCGCTGCTCGACGCTGCGATTGAGCTGCGAGAGCGCGATGATGGGCAACGACAGTTCCTTCGCCAGCCCCTTCAGCGAGCGCGAGATCTCCGAGATCTCGGTCGCCCGGTTTTCCTTGTTGCCCGGCACCTGCATGAGCTGCAGGTAGTCCACGACGATGAGGCCGAGGCCGTGTTCGCGCTGCAGGCGCCGTGCGCGCGCGCGAATCTCGGTCGGCGACAGGCCGGGCGTGTCGTCGATGAACATCGGCGCGTCGGACATCAGCTGCACGGCCGTGTTGATGCGCGACCAGTCCTCGTCCGGAAAACGCCCCGTGCGCAGGTGCGACTGGTCGACACGGCCCAGCGACGAAATCATGCGGAACGCGAGCTGCTGCGCCGGCATTTCCATCGAGAAAATCGCGGTGGGCACCTTCGACCCTATGGCCGCATTCTCGGCGATGTTCACCGCGAGCGTCGTCTTGCCCATCGACGGGCGCCCGGCGATGATGACGAGATCGCCGGGCTGCAGCCCGGCCGTCAGCTTGTCGAATTCCGTGTAGCC
>DATIUU010000201.1:0-2163 GCA_035466635.1 Woeseiaceae bacterium | reverse complement strand
GAGACCATCGAGTCGAACAGCTGCGAGCGCATGCGCTCCGGCAACGGCGGCCCCGGGGTGTGCACGCTGAGTACCAGCCCGCCCTCGCGGGCCTCCAGGCGCACGGTGATCCTGTCGCCTTCCGCGCTGAAATCGGCGGCGTTGTCCACCAGCTTGTCGAGCATCTGGATGAGCAGCTCGGGCGAACCGCGCATCGAGGTCGCCGCGGCGGCGCACTCGAATTCGAAACGGCGGTCGGGGTACACGTCCCGGTAAGCGTCCACGGTCGGCGCCACGACGCTACGCAGGTCGAATTCCTCGGGCTCCGCGTGCTGCATGAGTTCCTCGACGCGGCTTGCTTCGCTCATGGCATTGAGGATGCGGCGCAGGCGCTCCGCGCCGTCTCTTGCGCGACCGGTGTATTCGGCCGCTGCGCCCGCGAGGCCTTCGTGCTCCAGGTTCTCCAGCGACGAGGTCACGATCGCGAGCGGCGTGCGCAGCTCGTGCGACAGCTTCGATGCGAGCGAGCGGAGGTAATCGTTGTAGTCGGCGAGCTGGCCGAGCACGTAGGAGAAGCTGCGCGACAGGTCGCCGATCTCGTCCCCCGATTCCGCGCTCGGCAGCGCAGTGCGGATGCCGGAGCCCTCGACGGCCTGTTCCGCCGCGAGGCTGAGACGCCTTATGCGCCGCGACAGCCAGGTTGCGTAGCCGAGCAGCGCGCCCGCGACGAGCAACGTGGCGACGATCGTCACGTTCATCAGCCGCGCGAGGCCTTCGTTCCGCAGGCTCAGGATCGCATCGGTGCCCTGTTGCAATACCACCGCGCCGATCGTGCCGCTGCCGCTCCGCACCGGTTCGGCCACGGCCACGATCGCGCGGCCGCTGTCGCGGCTGCGGAACCAGCTTTCCGAGCTGCCGCCGTCGAGGGCGGCCGTGATGTACGGTTGCCGCTCACGACCGCTCGAGTCCGGCTCGGCGAACGCGGGCTCGGTGCCGGGTTCCACGAGCGCCTGGTACGCGATGCGCAGCCAGTTCGAGACCGCCCCCTGCGCGGGCGGCAGCGTCGTCCCGGGCGAGCCGACGGCCGCGATGCGCCAGCCGCTGTGGTCGGTGATAAGCATCCGCGTGCCGGGCTGCACGAGTTTCTCGGCCTGCGACGCCAGGTACGGCGACGTCGTGACGAACGGGCCCGGTGCGCCCGCGGCGAAACTGGTGCTGCGGGTGCCCGCCTCGCGCTCGCTCGCGGTGTTGATGACACTCACGCCGAGGTGGGTCCCGAGCAGGCCGAGGGGAATGCGGGCCTCCACCTGGTAGCCGCCCGCGACGTCCTGCCAGCGCGCCTGCACGGCCGGTTCCGGCGCGAAACCGAACGAGTTTTGCAGCCACGCAATGACCGGCCCGGGTGCCTCGGCGGCGAAGGTCAGCGCCTCGCTCGCCATGGGCGGATTGGCACTCACGAGCACCACGCGGTCCGCATAGTCGGGACCATCGTCAACGGCAACGTTGGCGGGCGATGCGTAGACGATTGCGTCGTCGGTCACCGCGACGTACAGGTACAGGTACCGACCGTGCAGCCCGGCCACGAAACGGATCGGCCCGTCCACCCCGCGGATCTGCCGCAGCGCCGCCTCCGGCAGCGGCCAGTCGTTGAAGTAGCCGTCGATCACGGGCTCGTTGTCGAGAAGGTGCCCGTACAGCTGGTCGCTTGGGTTGCCGTCCCGTGCCGGCGGCGCGGGAAACTCCTCGGGGTAGCGTTGCAGCGATTCCGCGACGGCTTTTGCCGTCCCCGACAGCATCTGCTGCTGGCTCTGCCGCAGCGCCGACTCCGTTTCACGGATGAACTCGCAGCCCGCCCACGGCAGCACGAGTGTCAGCAGGCTGACGAGTAGCAACTGCCTTCGGAGATTCATCGGGACGTCGCGGTCAGTCCGCTATCCAGCGATAGCCCATGCCGTAGACGGTCTCGATGCGGTCGAAGCCGGCATCGACCGCCTGGAACTTGCGTCGAATGCGCTTGATGTGCGACGTGATGGTGTTGTCGTCGAGCACGGCCCGGGCGGCATCCATGAGCTGCTGCCGGTTCTTGACGTGCCCCGGGTAGCGCGCCGTGGCATGCACCAGCCAGAACTCCGTCAGCGTGAGGCCGACCGGCACGCCTTGCCAGCGCACGGTCATCCTGTCGGT
>DATIUU010000200.1:0-11221 GCA_035466635.1 Woeseiaceae bacterium | reverse complement strand
GCGAACCTGCTCACCAACCCTGAACTCGATCCCTTCGGCAAGATCCCCGAGTTCAAGTTCTGTGCCGCGCGGGTCGACCCTGCGGTCAACGGACGCTGACCCCGATTCGATCCCGGCCCGGACCGGCAGGGCACCCGCCCGGATGAGGGCCGCGCTGCCCGGATCGCCGGTTATTCCCTTTGGTTATAAGTGGCGAAGCACAAAGTCGTTCAGGCGCTGCTGAGCTCTCCGTAGGCTCTTGGCCAGGTCGCACCGTCGCTGTGCGAGCCAGCAAACACCGGAGAATCGACGATGAGTACCTTCGCCGCGGGCAGCCTTGCGCTGCCGCTCGCCGACGACCAGCTGCAGCGGGTCAGCGATGCCGTTGCCGGGCTCTCTCCCACGCAGATGCAATGGGTCAGCGGCTACATCGCGGGACTCGGGGCCGCCCCGTCCGCACTCGCGGCGGCGCCGCCCGAGCCGGGCAGGACACTGACCATCCTGTACGGCTCCCAGACCGGCAACGGCGAGGCTATTGCCGGGGCACTCGCGGCACGGTCGCGCGAACTCGGGTTCGCGACGGCACTGCAGAGCCTCGCCGACTACCGCCAATCGAACCTCAGACGCGAGTCGCTGGCCGTGTTCGTCGTCAGCACCCACGGCGAGGGCGATCCGCCCGACGACGCGGAGCTGTTCCACGAGTTCCTGTTGTCAGCGCGGGCACCCCGGCTGCCGGATCTCGGCTACGCCGTGCTGGCGCTCGGTGACAGCAGTTACGCCAATTTCTGCCAGACCGGCCGGGAACTCGATGCCCGGCTCGAGGAACTCGGCGCACGCCGCCTGTTGCCGGCCGTCGAATGCGATGTCGACTTCGAGGCGGATGCCGCCTCCTGGAGTGACGGAATCATCGGCCGCCTGCCGGAGTGGCTCGACGTCACACCGCCGGCGCCGCGCCTGCGTGCCGTGGGCGCCCCGGCACGGTTCGGCAGGGAAAATCCGTTCAGCGCCAGGGTGCTCCTGAACCAGAAGATCACCGCCCGGGATTCCAGCAAGGATGTGCGCCACATCGAACTGTCGCTCGAGGGCTCCGGTCTCACGTACCAACCCGGTGATGCCCTGGCCGTCGTCGCCGGCAACCCGCCGCAGCTGGTCGAGCAACTGCTCCGGTATCTCGGGGCCAGCGCAGGCGACGAAGTGCTGCTCGGCCAGGAGACCCTCACATTGAGCGATGCGCTGACGCAGCGGCTCGAGATCACCGCCGCGAGCACCGGCTTTGTCCGGGCCTGGGCGGTGGCAAGCGCTGCGGCGGACCTCGAGGAACTGCTCGGCGATGGCCGCCAGGCCGCGCTCGGCGATTTCCTGCACGGTCACCAGGTCATCGACATCATCCGGCGCTATCCGGCCAGGGTGGACGCACAGCGCTTCGTATCGATGCTCCGCAAGCTCAGTCCACGATCGTATTCCATCGCCTCGAGCCAACGCGCGAATCCCGACGAAGTGCATCTCACCGTTGCGGCCGTGCGTTACAAGGCCTTCGGCAGCGAGCACTGGGGCGCCACCTCCACGCATATCATCGACCGGGTGGAAACAGGCGAGACGCTGTCCGTCTATGTCGAACCCAATTCCCGTTTCCGCCTCCCCGACGACGACGCGACGGACATCATCATGATCGGCCCGGGCACCGGCGTGGCGCCGTTTCGGGCATTCGTCGAAGAGCGGGCCGAGCGCGGCGCTCCCGGCCGCAACTGGCTGTTTTTCGGCGATCGCAACTTCTCGAGCGACTTCCTCTACCAGCTCGAGTGGCAGAAGCACCTGGAACGCGGCAGCCTGGCTCGCCTGGACGTTGCGTTCTCGCGCGACCAGGAACACAAGACCTACGTGCAGGATCGCATTCGCGAGCGCGGCGCCGACGTGTACGAATGGCTTGAAGGCGGCGCGGCGATTTACGTCTGCGGCGATGCGCAGCGGATGGCGGGTGACGTCAACGCCGCGCTCGTCGACGTCGTCGCGGCACAGGCAAAGGTGAGCCGTGACAGGGCCGAACAAAAGATCCGCGAGTTGCGCCTGGGCGGCCGCTACCGCAGGGATGTGTACTGATGGCGGACCGCAACCTGACGGAGGTCGAGCGCATCAAGGCAAACAGCCGGCATCTGCGCGGCACCATCGCCGAGAGCCTGGCCGATCCGCTGACCGGAGCGCTGGCCGAGGACGATACGCAGCTTTCCAAGTTCCACGGCTTCTACCAGCAGGACGACAGGGACGTGCGCGGCGAGCGCAAGCGCCAGCGCCTTGAGCCGGCCTACAGCTTCATGATCCGGGCACGCATACCGGCCGGCGTGTGCACGACGCCACAATGGCTGAACATGGACCGTCTCGCCCGGCACCATGCGAACGGCACGATACGCCTGACCACCCGGCAGGCCATACAGCTGCACGGCGTCATCAAGCGCGACCTGAAGACGACCATCGCGGGCATCAACGCTTCCATGCTCGACACGCTCGCCGCCTGCGGCGATGTGAACCGCAACGTCATGGCGCCGCCGCTCCCGGCATTGTCCGCCATGCACCGGCAGGTCCGGACCGACGCGGAACGGCTCAGTGCACACCTGACGCCGGCAACACGCGCCTACCACGAACTGTGGCTCGACGGCGAGAAGCTCGCGGGCGCCGATGCCGAACCCATCTATGGCGCGACCTACCTGCCGCGCAAGTTCAAGACGGCGTTCGCCGTGCCGCCGCAAAACGATGTAGACGTATTTGCGCAGGATCTCGGGTTCATTGCGATCACCGGCGACGGCAGGCTGCTCGGCTACAACGTCACGGTCGGCGGGGGCATGGGCATGTCGCACGGCGAACCCGCGACCTATCCGCGCCTCGGTGACGTGCTCGGCTTCTGCGAGCGTGAACAGCTGCTTGCCGTCGCCGAAGCCGTCATCACGACGCAGCGCGACTTCGGCGATCGCACGAACCGCAAGCACGCACGTCTCAAGTACACGATAGAGGACCGTGGTCTCGACTGGTTTCGCGGTGAGGTTGCATCGCGCAGCGGCACCAGGCTGCAGAAAGCACGGCCCTTCGCCTTTGCCGGTACCGGTGACGTCTACGGCTGGCAGAAATCCGACGACGGGCGCTGGCATTACACGCTGTTCGTGCAAAACGGCCGGGTACTCGACGCCGGCCGGCGCCGGCTGCTGTCGGGGCTGCGGGCCATCGCCGACATTCACCGCGGCGAATTCCGGCTGACGCCGAACCAGAACCTGATCATCAGCGATGTCGCCGCGGCAGACAAAGCGCGGATCGACGAGCTGTTGCAGGAATTCGGCATCGCCAACGATGACCATGCAACGCCGCTGCGACTGCATTCGCTGGCCTGCGTCGCGCTGCCGACCTGCGCCCTGGCTATGGCCGAGAGCGAGCGCTACCTGCCGTCGCTCATCGACAGGCTCGACGAGGAACTCGCCGCTGTCGGCCTCGCGGACGAGGCGATCACGATACGCATGACGGGCTGCCCCAACGGCTGTGCCCGGCCCTACATCGCCGAGATCGGGCTCGTGGGCAAGGGCCCCGGCACCTACAACCTGTACCTCGGCGCGAGTTTCGCGGGTGACCGCCTGAACAGCCTGTATCTCGAGAATGCCGACGAAGCCGCAATCGTCGCCGCGCTCGGCAGCCTCTTCGCCCGGTTTGCGGCCGAACGGCAAGCCGGGGAGCGCTTTGGCGACTTCGTCATCCGCTCGGGCGTCGTGCGGGAGATCCGCGCAGGACGCTTTTTCCACGGGGAGGCCGCCGATGCCTGACCTCGACGAACAGCGATCGCTGCGCGCAGCCGAGTTTGTCTGCCAGCAGAAGCTCGCGCGCATGCCGGCCGTCGAGCGTGTGGCCTGGGCGCTCGACAGGCTGCCCGGAGAGCACATCGTGAGCTCCAGTTTCGGTGCGCAGGCGGCGGTCATGCTGCACCTTCTCGTGTCGCAAAAGCCGGGCATCCCGGTCGTGATGATCGATACCGGCTACCTGTTCCCGGAAACGTACCGGTTCGTCGACGAACTGGCGCGCCGGCTCGACCTGAACCTTAAGGTGTACAGGGCGCCGATCTCGCCGGCATGGCAGGAAGCTCGCTACGGGCGCCGCTGGGAGCAAGGTGCCGCGGGCCTCGACGCCTACAACCGGTACACAAAGGTCGAGCCGATGGAAACGGCGCTCGCTGCCCTGCGGGTCGGGACCTGGTTTGCGGGCATCCGCCGGAGCCAGTCGCAGAGCCGCGCGAAGGCGCCGTTCGTCGAGTCGTCCGGCAATCGCTGGAAGGTGCATCCCATCGCCGACTGGACCGATCGCGATATCCACCGCTACCTCAAGCAGCACGAACTGCCGTATCACCCGCTCTGGGAGCAGGGCTACGTGTCGATCGGCGACGTGCACACGACGCGGCCGCTGGGCGCGGGCGGGCCCGCCGAGTACACGCGGTTCTTCGGCCTGAAGCGGGAGTGCGGGTTGCACGAGATGGACTTCGGTACGTGAATTACTTCCCCGCATTCCTGGACCTCCACGGCCGCCGCTGCCTTATCGTCGGCGGCGGCGAGGTCGCCGCGCGCAAGGCGCGCCTGCTGCACTCGGCCGGGGCCGAACTGACCGTGGTCGCGCCGCGGCTCGCAGCGCCGATGCAGCAACTGCTCCGGAACGCTGCGCTCTGCTGGCAGGCCCGCGAGTTCGACGCTGCTGACGTGGCGGGCCACTGGCTCGTCGTCAGCGCCACCGGCGTGCCCGAGGTGGAGCGGCGCGTTGCCGCGGCGGCTGCGCAGGCTCGCGTGTTCTGCAACTCGGTCGACAACCTGCCGCAGTGCTCGTTCATTACGCCTGCCATCGTCGACCGCAGCCCGCTCGTGGTTGCGGTGTCTTCCGGAGGCGCCGCGCCGGTCCTGGCGCGACAGGTTCGCGCGCGTATCGAAGCGCTGTTGCCGGCTGGCCTGGGCCGCCTGGCGCGGGTCGCGGCGGAGTGGCGCGATCGCGTGCGGCACAAGATCGCCGCCCCCGCCGAGCGCAGGATGTTCTGGGAGCGGGTCTTCGAATCCGCCCAGGCCCGGGATGCCGCCGATGCGGCGGAAATGATCCCGGCCCTGCTCGACGCGTCACTGCCGTCCACCGGCGAGGCGTGGCTGGTCGGCGCCGGGCCCGGCGATCCCGACCTGCTGACACTGGCGGCGTTGCGCTGTCTGCAGCAGGCGGACGTCATCGTTCACGATCGCCTCGTGTCCCCGGAAATACTGGCGCTCGCGCGGCGCGACGCGGAGATGATCGCGGTGGGCAAAAAGCCCGGGTGCATGGCGAACAGCCAGGAGCAGATCAACGCCCTGCTCGTGGAACTCGTCTGCAGCGGCAAGCGCGTATGCCGCCTGAAAGGCGGCGATCCGTTCATCTTCGGCCGCGGCGGCGAGGAGGCGCAGGCGCTCATGGAAGCCGGCCTGGCGTACCGGGTCGTCCCGGGCATCACCGCGGCGTCGGGCTGCGCGGCCGCGGCCGGCATACCGCTGACGCATCGTGACGCCGCACAGTCCGTGGCGTTCGTGACGGCACACGGCAAGGACTCGATCGATACGCTGGACTGGCCGTCACTGGCCCGGGACCGGCAGACACTCGCCGTGTACATGGGCGTGCGGCGATTCCCGGAGCTCGTCGGCAAGCTCGTCGCGCATGGCCGGCCGGCGAACACGCCCATCGCCATCGTCGAGCGCGGCACGACGAGCGCACAACGCATCGTCCGCGGCACCCTCGGGCAGCTTTCGCTGCTCGCGGAAGCGCACCGGATCGAGGCCCCCGCGATGCTGTTCATCGGAGAGGTCGCCCGTCTCGGCGACCCCGCCACGGATGAGGCGATGACGCCGGGTGCCGCGCCAGGGCGGCAGCGCCTGGCACTTCGGGTTACGGTCCCTGCTACGGGGAGAGGGGCTTGAAGCGCACGATCAGCAGCGGCAGCAGCGTCAGGTCGGCGAGCAGCGCGATCAGCATGGCGAAGCCGGTCAGCAAGCCGAAGTAGATGGTCGGCACGAAGCTCGACAGCACCAGTATCGAAAAGCCCAGCGTCACCGTCACCGTCGTGTAATACATGGCGCGGCCGATGCTCGCATGGCTGCGGTTCACTGCCGCCCAGTAGTCCTGGTCCTTGCCGAATTCACGGGTAAACCGGTGCACGTAATGGATGGTATCGTCGACGGCGATGCCGATGCTGATCGCCGCAACGGTGATCGTCATCAGGTCCAGCGGGATTTTCAGCCAGCCCATCAGGCCCAGCACGAGCAGCGCGGCGAACACGTTGGGCACAATTGCGATCGCGGCCAGCTTCGCGTTGCGGAACAGGACCGCGAACATGATCAGGATGGCGAGGAACACAACGCCGATGGTCAGTATCTGGGAGCGAAACAGGCTCTGCAGCATGTTGTTGTAGAGCACCAGCATGCCCGAGAGGTGGACCTGGTCTTCCTCGTACCCGAGTTCGCCGGTCAGGCGGCCGCGGATATCCTGCATCAGCGCTTCACGCTGCAGCGAGGGGTCGGACTCGAACACGCGTATCGCGAAGCGGACCTGGTTGCCGTCGCTCGACAAATACGGCCGGATCAGTATCTCCCTGATCGCGTCCGGCAGCTTCTTGTAGAGCACGGAGAGCTCGAAGTTGTCCGAGACGATCTCTGCGTCGATCTGCCCGAGCATTTCGATCGCGGTATCGACGGACAGCACCTTGCCGGTCTCGTCCAGCGAATCCAGGTACGCGTGCACCGCCGCCACGTCCGGCAGCTTGCGGGTATTGAACCAGTAGCTGGTCGACGCAATGCCGGCGCTCCCGGCATCGTCCATGCCGAACTCCGCGAGCAGCGGATCGTCCCACATCTCCTGCTGGCGCTCGAAGAACCCGGCCGGGGCATCGATGATGACGTCGAGCGGCGTGGTGCCGCCGAGTTCGCGATCGATTATCTCCATGCCGCGGTAAATTTCCGTGGTTTCCTTGTAGTAATCGATGAAGCGGTTTTCCACCGTGAGAAACGCCATCCCCGCAACGCTCAGGAGGGCGAGAGCGGCGGCAAAGGCGAGTATGGCGGTGCCGCGCGCCTGGATCTGTTGCGCGAAGAAGTGAGTGATCCTGTCCGTCAGGTCACTGCGCTGGTGCGGATCCCCCGGTGCAAGGAACATCAAGGTGGCCGGCAGCAGCGTGAACACCACCAGGAACGCGACCAGGATGCCGATGGCCATCATCCAGCCGAAGTCGATGACGGGCCGGATGCCGCTGGCGATCAGCGAGCCGAACGCGACCATGGTCGTGATCGCGGTGTAGAGGCACGGCACCGTCTTGGCGCGGACCATCTCCCTGACCAGGACCTCCTGCCCCGCGTCGGGCGATTCCTCGTGCAACTCGCGATAGTGGACGACCAGGTGGATCGCGAGCGACAGCGTGAGGATCAGCAACAACGACATGAAATTGGATGACACGACCGTCACCGGCCAGTCCACGAGACCGAGGAAACCGACCATGATCGTGCCGGTCGCTGCGCATGCCAGTATCGGCAGGACGACCCAGCGCGGCTTGCGGAACGCGACGGCGAGGATGACGACCAGGAAACACAGCACGCCGAGGCCGAAGGTCACGAGGTCGTGCCGGATGAAGTCGATCGAGTCGGAGACGATCATCGGCACGCCGCCGAGGTGCAGTTCAGCCGCGTCCTGGTGGCGGCCGATGATGCGCCGGATCTCGGCGATGTCGCGGCTCTGCCGGTCCTGCAGTTTGCGGCTGTGGGCGTCGAACTCGGCCGACACGGCGTCGAGCGTCGCCTGCTCCTCCGCCGTGAGTTCGCGCTCGAGGCCCGCTTCACGCAGCTCGTTGCGCTGTTTCAGCAGGCGGTGCCAGCTGTCGTCGCGGCGGAAGTTGACCTGGATTGCCGTCGTTCGTCCGTCCGGGCTGATGAGCAGGTTGCGATACATCGGGCTGGAGAGGAACTCCTGCTTCGCCAGGGCTTTGTCCGTTCGCGGGCTTTCGAGCGTCGGCACCTTGTCGCCCAGGTCGTCGAGACTGACGGGCGGGCTGCGGATCAACGGCACGTCCAGCAGGCTGGTTACCGACTCGACGTGCTCCATGGCCGCAATCGCGTCGCGCAGCGCCTGCAGGTCGGCGAGGACGGGTTCGCTGAACAGGTCCGACTTCGGCGAATACGTGACGATCAGGTAATCGTCGGAGCCGTAGCGTGCCCGGATCGAACGGTAGTATTTCAGCGCCTCGTCGTTCTCGAGCACCAGCGAATCGGCGGACGCGTCGAGCCGGAATGCGGGCACGTGATACGCGAAGAACGCCACCACGAGGGCGATGATCGACAGCGCCAGGCCCGGCCGTTTGAGAACCAGGCTGTCATAGGCGTTCAGTATTGTCGGCACGCTTTGCCTCCACTGGCCGTTTCCGCCGCCGGCGGTCGGGCGGCTTGCCCGTCAAGAATGACGCGCGGGGGCCGGGCTGCAATCGTGGAAAGCAGCAATAGGGCAGGGTGGATGACGCATTCGCCGATCGCAACGGGAAACCGATTGCAGTCGGCGGCGCGTTATTGTTGCACCGCACAGGAAGCGCCGGCTTATGTCAGAGTCGCCACCGGCAGACACCCGCCGCTGGCGATAATTCTCTCACTGCACGCACAGGCAAGACGAACGACATGATCAACCTCCCCGACGGCATCGTCTCGGTACATCTTGGCGACGAAAGGTACCGGGGTGCCTACTATTTTCGCGGCGACAAGCTGATCGTCACGGCTTACGGCATGCGGGAGTCCTCTGCCGATCTCGCGGTCCTGGGCGCGGAGCGGGGCAAGGCTGCCGTCAACCTCGCCAAGCTGATCCTGATCGACATGGTGCGGGCGTCGCAGGCGGTTCCCGACTGGCATCCCGAGCTGGCCTTGTGCGGGACCACGACGCAGCTCTGTTACTAGCACCGTCGCGCTTACTCGTGGACGATCTCGCCGCCGACGATCGTCATCACGATGCGGCCGTCCAGGATCTTCCCGGGACGCTGGTCCGCGACGCTGAACGGGTCGATATCCATGACCGTCAGGTCGGCCCAGCGGCCGCGCTCGATGACGCCGGTTTCGTCCTCGCGAAAGCTGGCATAGGCAGACCACGACGTATAGGCGCGCACCGCTTCCTCGATGCTCACGCGCTGCTCCGGGTACCAGCCGCCCTCGGGCTCGCCGTCCTTGTCCTGCCGCGTGACCGCCGAGTGCAGGCCGTAGAAGATGTCGTGGTCGGAGCCGGGATTGTCGGAATTGAACGTCAGCTGCGCGCCGGTCTCGCGCAGTGACCGCCAGGCGTAGGCGCCCTTGATCCGCTCGGGGCCGAGCCGCTGCTCGGCCCAGGTTTTGTCCTCCATGGCGTGCGGCGGCTCCATCGACGCGATGATGCCGAGTTCGCCCAGGCGCGGGATGTCCTCGGGGCTCATGACCTGCGCGTGCTCGATGCGATGCCGGTTGGCGGCCGTGGCGGGGTGTTCGCGGAACACGGCCTCCAGGATGTCGAGCGCTTCGCGGTTGCCGGCGTCGCCGATCGCGTGGATCGCGATCTGGAAGCCGGCCTGCATCGCTGCCGCGTTCAGTTCCTCGTTGAAACCGTAGTCGTCGCCGCTCACGCCGCGGTGACCCGGCTTGTCGGCGTAGTCGTACAGCAGCCGCGCGCCGCGCGAACCCAGCGCGCCGTCGTAGTAGGCCTTGACCGTGCGCGTGACCAGCATGCTGTCGCTGTCGGTATCGGGACCTTTCTCGAGCCACTCGCGAATCAGGTCCTCGTCACGTAGCGACAGCATTGCGTAGACACGGATCGGCAGGCGGCCGTCCGCTTCGAGTTGTTCGAGAACGCGCATCTGCCGTGCGTCGAGCCCCGCATCGTGGACCGCCGTGTAGCCGTCGGCGGCCATGCGCCGCAGGCCGAGCAGGACCTGCTTCGCCAGCGTCTCGGGCGACGGCTCGGGAACGGCGGAGCCCAGCATCTGCACCGCCTGGTTGAGAAACAGGCCGGTGGGTTCACCGTCGGTACCGAGGCGCATCTCGCCACCAACGGGTATGGGCGACTCGGCCGTGATGCCGGCTTCATCGAGCGCC
Source organism: Woeseiaceae bacterium (assembly GCA_035466635.1). Classification (GTDB taxonomy): domain Bacteria; phylum Pseudomonadota; class Gammaproteobacteria; order Steroidobacterales; family Woeseiaceae; genus UBA1847. The sequence continues at coordinate 1,130 of DATIUU010000200.1, read as the reverse complement.
ATCTGGTTTCCCCAGCCGGCAAAGCCGTGCAGGCTGTCCATGAAGACCGGGTGGTCCGGGACCTTCGCCGTCAGCAGCGCCTTGTCCGGGTAGCGGTTGGCCCAGGCGCCCTCGTCCCAGCCGCGGCCGACGATCCATTCTCCCTTCGGTACCGACTTTGCGCGCTCGACGATCAGGTCCACGGCCTGTTCCTCGGTTGCGACGCCGACCAGGTTCACCTGGTCCAGCAGCGCTCCCAGCCCGAAGACGTGCGTGTGCGAATCGACGAGACCCGGGATCACCGTGGCGCCGCCGAGGTTGACGACCCGGGTCGAATCGCCCTCGAACTGCATGGCATCGACATTGCTGCCGACGAACAATATCTTGCCGTCCCGGATCGCGACGGCCTGCGCGTCCGGGTGCCAGCCGGCGGAATCACGCGGCGCACCGGGCGCGGCGGTGCCGTCCGTGCCCGGCTCTTCCCAGTCGAGCGTGTAGACGCGGCCGTTGACGAGTATCAGGCTGGCATCGGCCGCTTCGATGGGCTTGGCAGGTTCGTCGTCGGCACAGCCGGCCACAACGCACAGCACAAAAAGAGTCTTGAGTAGCTTCACTGTCAACCAGCTCCGATTTGCGGCTCGAGTACCCGGGATGATGACCGCCCGGAGGGTCTATTATCAAATGCATTGTGATCGTGGTGTGAAAGAGCCGCGTCGGCAACCCGCTCCTGGTCCCTGGTTCGTGCCCGCTCGGGCTGGCTTTCGCGGTGCGATTTTCGCTAGGATCGGCCGGTTGCCCCGATACTATCCACCCTGGCGGAGGCCCCCCGAGCATGGCCAACAAGAACGAAAAGACAGCTGCCGGAACGCGCAGCAAGACCTCCGAATTCGACTGGGGGAGCTTCGCCCTGCGCTTGGCCGCGACCCTCGTGCTGGTGCTGGCGACGTACAATCCGAGCGGCTGGTCCTACGTGCACTGGCTGCAGGACGGCTTCTCGAACGACGGGCTCGGTCCGGAGCACTTTGTCGTCGGTGTCATCGTGCTGATCGGCTGGGTGATCCTGTTGACGGCGACGCAGCGCTCGATGGGCACCTTCGGGCTCATCCTGGAAGGGTTGCTGTTCGGCGGGATCGTCTGGCTGCTGATCGATT
>DATIUU010000199.1:0-3997 GCA_035466635.1 Woeseiaceae bacterium | reverse complement strand
TCGAGGTCGAGGTCGAGCCGGTGGCGGGATTTCGGGGTCTGCCACAGGCGGGTGTCCGCCGTGGTCATCTCGGAGGTCGTCATGCCGGCCCCGAAATGGCGGCACAGCCTGCGAAACGGCTTGTCCGTGACCCCGGCCATGGGCGCGAGCACGAACGGGCTCGCGAGCTGGTAGGGGCCGATTTTCAGCGTGGGCAACTGCATGCGGGCATTGTAGCGCCAGTCGGCGCGAAATCGCGGTCCGCGGCCGGGGCCGCAACCGCACCTACCTGAAGTCGTCGATGGCGCAGCGCAGCCGGCCGCCGGGCTGGCGGTAGCAGACGTTGAGCTTGAAGCCGGTGGCGCCCGCGTCGGGTGCGTCGATCGAAATCAAGGCGCTGAAGGTCTCGCCCGGCGGGACTGGCTTCCTGGTGTCGAGGCTTGCCGCGAGATATTCGCCGGGCTCCAGCACCTTGCTGCCGATGATGTCTTCGAAGCGGTCGGTCAGCGATACGTTGATCAGGGGGTAGGGCAGCGCTTCGCCGGAATTGTTGCCGATCCGCGAATAGATGGTCAGCACGGCGTCGTTGTCGTCCGTGCTGCCCTTGGTGGCCTCGAACCGCCAGCCCGTAATGTCCCAGGCGGGGGTGACCGGCTTGCCGATCATGCGATACAGCGAGCCCACGCTGGCGCTGAAGGCCGGGTAGACGGCCAGCGACTCCCGCGACTGGTGCAGGTACTGCGCGCCGAGGAGCAGCGCAAGCGCGGCAATACCCGCAGCCATGCGGTAGTTGAGGGGCACTTTCGCGGCCGGCTTCCGCTCCCGGTCGCTGCCAGCGGCGTCCTTGCTGTCCTCCACGACGGCCTGGGCGTCGGCCGCCTTGCGCCGCTCCGCTTCCAGGCGCTCCTCCTCGAACGCATCGCGGACGAATTCGCCCTCCATGATGATCGTCTCGACCAGGCGGTTGTCCTGTTCGAAGTCCTCCGCGGCAGCTTCGGCGTCGACGTCCGCTTCGCCGTCGTCGCGCGCCCCCGGCGGCTCCACGGCGGCCTGGCGCTGTTTCTGGATGATCGTGGAGGTAAAGCCGTCTTCATCTTCGACCGCGATGGCGAGCAGGTCCTGGTCGATCAACCGGTTGATGGTCTGCTCTTCCTCGGTCAGCGGCGGGATGACGTGCTCGGGCTTGTCGTCTTCCTGCACTTCCGACCAGGCCTCGATTTCGCCATCATCGTCGCCGAGACCGAGTTCCGCGGCCAGCGTCGCGTCCGCGTCGGAGCGTACGACGAGCTCCCTGTCGCGGGGCTCCAGCAGGTCGTCCGGCTCCTCCATATCCAGTTCGAGTTCGTCGAAGTCGGCGTAGTCGTCGGCTGCATCGATCTCGTCGCGGTCCCCGGCACCTTCCCGGGCCGCCGCTTCGCCTTCGAAAGCCGCCGCAAGGAGTTCGTCGTCGATCGTCGACTCGTCGTCCGCATCGTCCTCGGACTGCGCGGCCTGCGCGCGGATGCCGCTGAGGTCAATGCCCATCGCCTCCGCCTGGGTGGCGAACTGCGTATCGACGTCGGGCAGCGGCTCGTGTTCCTGATCCTCGTCGGCTGCGGCCGGCGCTTCGACTTCTCGAGGTTGGTCGGCCGCGGCGACTTCGCCGAGCAGGTCTTCCCAGTCTTCGAGTTCGCCCAGCTCGAGGTCGGCCTGCGCGGTATCGAGTTCCACCGGCTCCTCGCGGATTTCGATTTCGGCACCGGGCCCGGACTCCGCGGGTTCGCTGTCGAAGTCGAAATCCTCGGGGAGCGGCGTATCGTCGTCGAAGCGCATCTCCGCAGTCCTGCCCGGCGCGGTCCCCGGCTCGAAGATCTCCGGCGCATCGATCTCGCCCGGCTCGGCCGAAAGCTGCTCGTCGACCGGCGTGGGCGACTCGTCGATGAACCACCGCATCGAGCCGGTGTCGTCCATGTCCTCCGAGTCCTCGTCCTCGTCCGCGCCGAGCAGCCGCCACTCGACGCCGGTATCCTCGATGCGAATATCCGAACCGGCGAGTTCGTCGAGCGTCTTAAGGAGCGCCGCGCTGCGCTCGGCGGAGATACTGAGCGGTGGTTCGTCCGCCTCGAGCCGCGGCGGTTCGGGAGCCGGCGCGGCCTGCTCGTCTGCGGGGACGGGCGGAACGGGCGCAACCGGCTTGTGTTCGGACAGGAAGTCGAGGGCATTGAACGCACTGCCGCAGCCGCCACAGCGCACCTTGCCGGCGGCCCTCTTCAGGACCTCGGCGGTTACGCGAAACGCGGTGCCGCATTCAGGACACTGTGTGTACATGCTAGCTGTGCCTTTTTCTGCCTGTCAGTCGCGTCCAGGTCTGGCCATCCTGCGGGCGCAACCCGGGTTCATCGAAATCGAACCAGGGCGCGTACGCCGCGCGCACGACACCGGCCTGCGCCGATAGTATGCCTGACAATCCCAGTCGCCCGCCGGGACGCACGTGTTGCGCGATGTCGGCGGCCAGTGCCGCCAGCGGTCCCGCGAGAATGTTGGCGACGACCACGTCGAATTGCCCTTCGACGTCGGCGGCCGATCCGCTGACCGTCAGACCCTCCTGCACGCCGTTCCCGGCGGCGTTCAGGCGCGTGGCGAGCAGCGCTTGCGGATCGATGTCCATGGCGTGCGCATGCGCGCAGCCGAGCTTGAGTGCCGCGATGGCCAGCACCCCGGATCCGGAGCCGTAGTCGAGCAGCGTCTTGCCCGCGAGATCGAGCGAATCCAGCCACTCGAGGCACATGGCCGTCGTCGCGTGCGTGCCGGTGCCGAATGCGAGGCCCGGGTCGAGCCGCACGACGACCGCGTCGTCCTGCCCGGGCCGGCTTCCGGCCGGGCAGACCCACAGCCGCCTGCCGAAACGCATCGGGCCGAAGTCCTTCAGCCATTCCCGCTCCCAGTCGCGATCGGCCAGGGTCTCCAGGTGATGCTCGGGCAGAACTTCGAGTTCCAGTGACGTCCGCAAGTCGGCGAGCAGCCCGGCCAGGTCGATGCCTGCCGCGAACAGTCCCGTGATGCGCGTGCGGTCCCAGAGCGGCGTTTCGCCGGGCCCGGGCTCGAGGACGGGCCGGTCACCGGCGTCGCTGAACGTGACCGATTGCGCGCCGTGTCGGATCAGGATGTCTTCGACGCTCGCCGGGTTCAGCGATTCCAGGTTCATGACGAACTGCTGCCACTCCATTTGCGAGGCCGTACCTACTTGAGTCCCAACCTCTTCTCGAGATAGTGGATGTCGGTACCGCCCGCCTGGAACGCAGCGTGCTGGAAGATCTCCTGGTGCAGCGGCACGTTGGTCTTGATGCCTTCGATGACGATTTCACTCAGGGCATTGCGGATGCGCGCAAAGGCCGCGTCGCGGTCGTGACCGTAAGCGATGAGCTTGCCGATCATCGAGTCGTAGAACGGCGGCACCTTGTAGCCGCTGTAGATGTGGCTGTCGACGCGAATGCCGGGGCCGCCCGGCGCGTGCCACAGCGTAACGAGCCCCGGCGACGGCATGAACGTCTTCGGGTCCTCCGCGTTAATGCGGCATTCGATCGCATGACCCTGGATCTTGACGTCTTCCTGGCGGATATCGAGCTTTTCGCCGCTCGCAATGCGCAACTGCTCGCACACGATGTCGATGCCCGTGATCATCTCGGTGACCGGGTGCTCCACCTGCAGGCGCGTATTCATCTCGATGAAGTAGAACTCGCCGTCCTGGTACAGGAATTCGAACGTGCCCGCGCTGCGGTAACCGATTTCCAGGCAGGCCTCGACGCAGCGCGCACCGATCCTCTGCCGCTGCTCCTCCGTGATGCCCGGGGCCGGCGCTTCCTCGACCACCTTCTGGTGCCGGCGCTGCATCGAGCAGTCGCGTTCGCCGAGATGGATCGCGTTCCCCTGGCCGTCGGCGAGCACCTGGAACTCCACGTGCCGCGGGCGCTCGAGGAACTTCTCCATGTAGACCACGTCGTTGTCGAACGCGGCGCGCGCCTCGGCGCGGGTGACCGTG
>DATIUU010000198.1:0-6529 GCA_035466635.1 Woeseiaceae bacterium | reverse complement strand
GAAGGCTCGGCCGCGCCGGAGGAATACGTACCGCCGGAGTCGTAGTACCGCACGTGCCGTAGGAGCGGGCCCCGGCCCGCGATCGCGCGAGACCCGGTCAGTCCCGCACCAGGTACTGCACGCTGAACAGCCGCCCGGCGTCCATCCACACGCGCTCCACGCCGAATCCGGTGGCTTCCGCCATCGCGGCGAATCCCTCCAGCGTGTACTTGTGCGAATACTCGGTGAGGATGGCCTCGTCCTTGCCGATCAGGAACGACTCGTCGCCGACCGTGAACTGCTGGTCCCGCTCGCTCACGAGGCGAATCTCGATGCGCCCTTCGTCCTCGTTGTATTCGGCACTGTGGGCGAATGCGTCCAGGTCGAAATCCGCGCCGAACTCCCTGTTCAGATGCCGCAAAATGTTGCGGTTGAACTCCGCCGTCACCCCGGCGCTGTCGTTGTAGGCACCCTCGATGATCGCCGGGTCCTTCTGCAGGTCGACGCCGATCAGCAGTGCGCCGCCGGCACCGGCTTCACCGTGCATGACCCGCAGCAGATCCTGCGCCGCGTCGGTGGTGAAATTGCCGATGGTCGAGCCGGGAAAATAGACGACGTTGCGCACCGGCATGACCCTGGGCGAGGGCAGCTGGAACGGCTGCGTGAAATCGGCGACGACGGGCAACACGTCGAGGCCCGGGAACTCCTCGCGGATCTGCTGCGCGGACTGCAGCAGGTGATCCTCGGAGATGTCGACCGGCACGTAGGCGGCGAGTTCGTCGAGGTGCTCCAGCAGCACGCGCGTCTTGAGGCTCGAGCCGCTGCCGAATTCGATCAGGCTCGCCTGCCTGCCGACGAGGCTTGCGATCTCGCCGATGTTGTCGCGCATGATGCCGAGCTCGGTCTCGGTCGGGTAGTACTCCGGCAGGCGGGTGATTTCGTCGAACAGTTGCGAACCGCGCTCGTCGTAGAAGTACTTCGGCGAGATCGTCATCTCCGCTTGCCGGAGCCCGTCGATCAGTTCGTCGAGTTCGTCGTTCGGCACGATTTGTTGCGCAGCATTTTTAGCCATGGCCGTCTTTCGCCAGCCGGATCCCGAAGAACTGCCAGCGCTGGTGCGGGTAGAAGAAATTGCGATAGCTCGCCCTGACGTGGTCGCTCGACGTCACGCAGGACCCGCCGCGCGCCGTCACCTGGTTGCACATGAACTTGCCGTTGTATTCGCCGAGCGAACCCGCCAGTGGCACGAAGCCGGGGTACGGCGCGTACGGCGACGACGTCCATTCCCAGGCATCGCCGAAGAACTGCGCCGCACCTCCGCCCGCGACCGGGTGCAGGAACCCGGACTGCAGCAGGTTGCCGTCCACGGGCCGCGCGGCCGCGGCCGTCTCCCATTCGAACTCCGTCGGCAGCCGCGCACCGGCCCAGCGTGCGTAGGCGTCCGCCTCGTAGAAACTGACGTGGGTAACGGGCGCGTGCTCGTCGATTTCGCGCAGCCCGCCGAGCGTGAACTCGCGGGCCAGGTCCTCGCTCCAGTAGAGCGGCCGGCTCCATCCTTCCTGGTTCACCGTGGCCCAGCCGTCGGACAGCCACAACGTCGCATCCGCATAACCGCCGCCTGTTACGAACTCGCGAAATTCGCCGTTGGTGACCAGCCGCGTGCCGATGCGGTGTTCCTGCAGCAACGCGTCGTGACGCGGCGTCTCGTTGTCGAAATGGAAGCCACCGCCCGCGGCACCGACGCGCTGGATGCCGCCCGGGCCCTTGTCGAAGGCATACGCCTCGACGGGGCGGGACGGGGCCCTCGGCAGGCCGGGATCGAAAGCCGGATAAAGTGGATTCTGCGCGAGCACGTGCTTGATGTCCGTGAGCAGCAGTTCCTGGTGCTGTTGTTCGTGGTTCAGGCCGAGCGTGACCACCGCGGCGAGTTCCGCGTCGTCACCGCGCTCGTCGAGCAATCGCTGCATGTGCTCGTCGACGTGCGCACGGTAGTCGAAGACCTGCGCGAGCGTCGGCCGCGACAGCAGCCCGCGCCGCGGCCGGGCATGCATTCGGCCGGCCGTGTAGTAGTAGGAGTTGAACAGGAAATCGTAGTCATCCTCGAAGCGCTCGTAGCCGGGCACGAAGGACCCGAGCACGAAGCGTTCGAAGAACCAGGTCACGTGCGCGAGATGCCACTTGGTCGGGCTGGCGTCCGGCATCGATTGCACGACCGTGTCTTCCGGTGCGAGCGTCTCGACGAGCGTGAGACTCAACGCACGGACACGCGAATACCGCGCCGACAGCGAGTCGACGGAGTCGCGACTGACAGAATCGGCAGTAGCGGCCATCACGTTCACCTTGGGTCTGGGAGGACAATTACCGTACCGCATATCAAAAGACCCTGCCACCGCGTGGTTTGTCACGGCGACGGGTTCGCGGGCCCAGGCCTACTACAGGGCCGATCGGTGCGAATCCCCGTAGGAGCGGTTCTCGAACCGCGATCGCGGGCCCGGGCCCGCGCCTACAGGCGCAGCGGCAGTTCCGTCTTCTTCCGGACGGTGCGGATGGCGACGCTGGAATTGACGCGCGCCACGCCGGGCAGGCGCGTGAGCGCCTCCTTGTGCAGGCGTTCGAAATCGGCCATATCGGCGACCACGACCCGCAGCAGGTAGTCAAACTCGCCGGTCATGAGGTAGCACTCCATGACCTCCGGGATGTCCTGCACGGCGGCCTCGAAGGCGGCGAGCTCGCTTTGCTCCTCGCGGTGCAGGCCGATGTGGACCAGCACGTTACCGCCGAGCCCCACGCGCGCCTGGTTGACGAGTGCGACGTAGCGGTCGATGTAGCCGGCGTCCTCGAGCGCGCGCACGCGGCGCAGGCACGCCGATTCCGACAGGTTCACCTTCGCGGCCAGCTGTACGTTGCTGATGCGGCCGTCCTCCTGCAGCGCCGCGAGGATCGATCGGTCGTATTTGTCCATCTGCATAACAGAAACTTGCTCAAATAAGTCGCTAATAGGCAGAAATTGCCACAAATGCTGCGCCCTGTCATGAAAATCGCAAGCAAATGGCGCGATTTTCGCGGTATCGTGTGCCGCACAATCGAGTCCGTGGGCGCGGGGAGAGAAGAAATGAAGGTAGGGGTACCCAAAGAGATCAAGACGCTCGAGTTCCGCGTCGGCATGACGCCGGCAGGGGTGCGCGAGCTGGTGCACGACGGCCACGAGGTCGTCGTTGAAACCAATGCCGGCATCGGCATCGGCATGACGGACGCGGACTACGAAGCGGCCGGGGCGAAGGTCGTCGACACGGCGGCGGAGGTATTTGCCGCTGCGGAGATGATCGTGAAGGTCAAGGAGCCGCAGCTCAACGAGTGTGCAATGCTGCGTGAAGACCAGGTGCTGTTCACCTACCTGCATCTCGCAGCCGACCCGAAGCAGACGGAAGCGCTGGTCAAGTCGGGCACGACCGCTATCGCGTACGAAACCGTCACGGCGAAGGACGGCTCCCTGCCGCTGCTGACGCCGATGTCGGAAGTTGCCGGCCGGCTGTCGATCCAGGCGGGCGCCTTCGCGCTGCAGAAGGCCAACGGCGGCCGCGGCGTGCTGCTCGGCGGCGTGCCGGGCGTGAAGCCGGGCAAGGTCGTCATCATCGGCGGCGGCGTGTCGGGCACGAACGCGGCGGACATGGCGATCGGCCTCGGCGCCGACGTCACCGTCCTCGATCGTTCGCTGCCGCGGCTGCGCGAGATCGACGCTATCTGGGGCGGGCGTATCCACACGGTCTACTCCACGAAGCACGCCATCGACGAACTGGTGCCCGAGGCGGACCTCGTCGTCGGCGCGGTGCTGATCGCGGGCGCGGCGGCGCCGAAGCTGGTGTCCGAGCAGAACGTGAAAGACATGCACGGCGGTGCGGTGCTGGTCGACATTTCGATCGACCAGGGCGGCTGCTTCGAAACCAGCCGGCCGACCACGCACGCCGAACCGACCTACATCGTGCACGACTGCGTGCACTACTGTGTTACCAACATGCCGGGTGCGGTACCGCGCACGAGCACCTTCGCGCTGACGAATGCGACGCTGCCGTTCGTGAAGAGTCTCGCGAACTTCGGCTGGCGCGATGCATTGCGCCGCGATCCGCACCTCGCCAACGGACTCAACGTTCACGCAGGGCACGTCAATCACGAAGCGGTTGCCCACGATCTCGGTTACGAGTATCTCTCCGCTGACGACGCCCTCGGAGCTGCCTGACCCCTTCCTTCCCCCTACAGGATCAGGCACGTCCCAGGCCGGGCTTCGTGCCCGGCCTTTTTTTGGTCTGCAGGAGCGGCTCTCGAAACGCCAGTGGTTCGAAGGTGAGATCGATCGCGGGCCCAGGTCCGCTCCTACAGGACGAACCGCGCGATTGCAGGAGCGGTTCTCGAACCGCGAATGGTTCGAGGGTGAGATCGATCGCGGGCCCAGGCCCGCCCCTGCAGGACGAACCGCGCGATTGTAGGAGCGGTTCTCGAACCGCGATCGGTCGCGGGCCCGGGCGTGCTCCTACGGGTTCTTCCTGGTGAGCAGCGGCGCGACCAGCCACGCGAAAACGAGCGCCGTGATGGCCAGACTCCACACCACGATCGCGCCTGCCGGGAGGTCGGCACCCACCGACAGCACCAGCCCGATGAGGCAGCCGACGATGCCCACGCCATAGCCGCAGATCATGCGCAGCCAGCGGTGCTCGATGTGGCGTGTCGCGAGCGCCGGGATGATGAGCGAGGCGAACACGAGGTAGATGCCGACGAGTTGCACCGACGCCGTAACGGCGAAGGCGAACAGTGCGTAAAACCCCAGGCCCTTGAGGCGATGGCGCTGCCAGAACCAGGCGGCGACCACCAGCACGCTGATGACGAACACCGGGAACAGCTGGTCGACGTTCACCCACAGTACCTGGCCGACGAGCAGTTCCTTGAGGTGCTCGCCGCCGTGCGGGTTGCCGGCCAGGATCAGGATGCCGGCGGTGGCCGCCAGCACGAACGCGACGCCGATGACCGCTTCCTGTATGTCCGGCCAGCGCCGGTCGGTCCAGTGCAGGATGCCGGCCGCGACCAGCGCGGCCGACACCGCGGCGAACTGCACCATCCAGCCGCGCGCTTCCCAGCCCATGGTGTCAGCGGCAATCACCCCCAGGCCGGCAACCTGCGCGATCGCGAGATCGATGAAGATGATGCCGCGGCGCAGGACCTCCATGCCCAGCGGGACATGGGTGCTGAGTACCAGCAGGCACGCGATGAATGCGGGGAAGATGATGCTCAGCTGGAACTGGTTCATTAACGGTAGGCCTCGAGCGTCGCGATGGTGTGTTCGTACAGGCCGAACAGGTCGGACGCCGCGTCCGCGCCGCCGACCGTAAACGCCATCTCGATCACCGGAATACTAAGCCGATCCGACAACCAGTGCGCGGGCTTCTCGTTCTCGAACTGCGCGCGGATGATGCCGGCGGGCGGCGCCGGCGTCAGCTGCTCGAGCAGCCGCGACAGCTGCGCGCCGCTTGGCGGGATGCCGGGCTTCGGTTCCAGCGTGGCGACAATGTCGAGCTCGAGCCAGTCCGCGAGGTAGCTGAAGCTGCGGTGATGGGACACCAGCCGCATGCCGGCGAGGCCTTCCGCGCGCGCCTCCCAGCCGTCGCGGGCCGCGCTCCAGCGGCGCAGGAAATCCTCCGCGTTGGCCCGGTAGGCTGCCGCATTGGCGGCGTCGAGCTCCGCGAGCCGTTCCGCGAGCGCCGCCGCGACCCGCTCGATGTTGCGCGGGTGCAGGTGAATGTGCGGATTGCCCTGCGGGTGCACGTCGCCCTGCGAACGGTCGATGTTTGCCGGGATCTCGATGCGGCGCACGTGGTCCGCCGCCATGAAATGACCGGGGCTGCCCGGCTGTATCGCCGGGTTGCCCGCCCGCCTGAGCAACAGCGGCAGCCAGCCGATCTCGAGGTCGGCGCCGGTGCAGATCAGCAGGTCCGCATTGCGCGCACCCGCGATCAGGCTCGGCCGCGCCTGCAGCATGTGCGGGTCCTGGAACGCGGTCGTCGCCAATGTGAGCTCGACCTTGTCGCCGGCGAGTTCCTCGACCAGCGCGGCCCACTCGGGTTCGCAACTGAACACGTTCAGCGCATGCGCCGAAACGGGCAGCCACAAGGCGACGAGTACGGTAATTACTCGAATCATGGCCGGCCTCCTAGAACTGGTGCGCGCCGTGCGCGCCGATGCTCATAATGTACTGCAGGTACCAGACGCTGTCGGATTCCTCGAGGACCTGGTCGTCGGTGTACTGCAGCCGCAGGCGGCTGAACTCGCTCGGCGACCAGTCGAGCATCACGCTCGAGCGCGACGAGCTGCGGCCCGGGTCTTCGAGCTCGGTGCCGATCATGCTCAGGCCGTTGTCCGCATCGACCCGGTCGTGCCTGAGGCCCACGCGCCACATCGGCGCGAACTGCCACACGCCCTGCAGGTACCAGCCGTCCTGGTCGCCGTCGTAGGGAATGCCCGCGAAGGCGCCGTCCTCCGAGCGCGTGAAGTATTCACCCTGGAG
>DATIUU010000197.1:0-2201 GCA_035466635.1 Woeseiaceae bacterium | reverse complement strand
CGCCGCGGATGCCGAGCTGCAGATCGCCGTCACCGGGATCGTCGTGAAATGCACCGAGTGCGGTGCCGAGTCGCCCGCGACGGCGAACCGGCTGCTGTGCGGCGCTTGCGGCGATTACCGGACCAGCCTGGTGAGCGGCGATGAAATGGTCCTGCAGAGCCTGGAGCTCGACGACATCGGCACCGCTACGGCGGGTTGAGCGGCGTAGCCCGCTCGCCCTCCTGCCGCGCGAGCGCGAGTTTCAGCCACGGCGGCGCGATCAGCGTCGTCACGATGACCATGAGTGCGATGGCGGCGAAGATCGAGTCGTCGATCACCCCGAGCGTGCGGCCGATGGCGGCGAATACCAGCCCGACCTCGCCGCGCGGCACCATGCCGATGCCGATGACCCACCGCGACGACGAATGGAATGCGCCGAGGCCGCTCGCGAGCTTGCCGATGATGGCGACGACCAGCAGGCCGGCGGCGAGCGTCACGACCGGCCAGGTCAGGAACGATTCGATCTTGACCTGGATGCCGATCAGGATGAAGAAGATCGGCACGAGGATGACCTCGAGCGGCATGATCAGCTCGCGAATGCTGACGACGCGCTCGTCCGCCTTGCCGACGTACTCGCGGAAGTAACTGTCATGCAGCACGACGCCGGCGGCAAAGGCGCCAATGATCGTCGCCAGGCCGGCGAGGTTGGCCATCCACGCCAGCAGCATCACGAAGATGTAGGACGTGAACATCTTCGCCTCGACGATGTCGAGCCGCCGGAGGACGCTCGCGGCGAAGCGCACGATGACCGGCCCGAGCGTGCCTGCGGCTATCAGGAATATCGACGAGACGACGACGACGGTCGCGATCTCGGTGATGTTGACGCTGCCGCTGACGATGATGCCGGAAACGACCGCGAGCAATACCAGGCCGAGGATGTCGTCGCCGACCGCGGCGCCGATGATGATGTGGCCTTCCCGCGACTTCTCCCGGCCCATTTCCTGCAGCACGTTGGCGGTGATACCCACGCTGGTGGCGGCCAGCGTCGCCGCGACGAACAGGTCGGCGTTGAGCGCCATGTCGGGCCGCAGCAGCCTGGTGACGCCGAATCCGAGCGCGACGGGCGCGAGCACGCCGATGATCGCGACCCGGATGGAGTCGGCGCCGACGTCGCGCATCTCGCTGAGGTTCGTCTGCAGGCCGACCATGAACAGCATGAAGATGACGCCGTAGCGTGAAAAAGCGTCGACGATCTGGGCGACCTGCATCACCTGGCCGCCGTGCGGGCCCGTGATGATGCGCACGATCTCGGGCGCCGTCTCCGCGCCGAAGATGCTGCTGGCGACGACATCGATCGGCGCGCCGGAGAGCGTCAGGTTGACGACGTCGAAAACGCGCGGCCCTTCGCGCAGCACCGTGATCAGGTCGAAACCGAGGTACCAGGCGACGTTGCCGAGCAGGATGCCCATGATGAGTTCGCCGAGGACGGTGGGCTGGCCCAGTTTGCGTGCCGCGACGCGGCCGATGACGGCGAACGCGAGGATGCTCGTTACCCCCAGGATCACCGGGGCGATCGGGTCGCCGTGGGTGATGGGGGTAAGTTCGTTCATGGTCTAGACCAATATCGGGACTTTCAGCAGATGCGTGGCAGCGGATCGTCCTCGAGTTCCTCGAGGAACCTTTCCCCTCCCAGTGAGGTTTCCAGTATTACGCGTGTGTCCTGCGCGGAGATGCGGCCGATACGCGCCGCTTCCCTGCCTTCGTCCAGCTCGCGCCACGCGGCCAGCGCCGCGTCCGCCTGCTGCGGCGCCACGACCGCGAGCACCCGTCCCTCGCAGGCCAGGTAGTAGGGGTCGTAGCCGAGCATGTCGCAGACCGATTGCACGGGGTCGCGAACGGGGATCGTCGGCTCGAAGCGCACCCCCATGCCGGTGGCGCGGTGGATCTCGTGGGCGATCGAGGCGATGCCGCCGCGTGTCGGGTCGCGCATGAAGCGCAGCCCGTCGAATTCCAGCAGGGACTCCGTCAGTGCCATGACCGGGCCCGCGTCGGACACGAGGTCGCCGCGCAGCCCGAAGGCCTCGCGTGCGAGCATCACGGCCGTGCCGTGGTCGCCCCCCGGGCCGCTGACGAGGATGACGTCGCCGTCCTCGATACGCCTGAGCGACGGCACCACGCCGGGGAGGCGTATGCCGACGCCGGTCGTCGCCAGGTACAGCCCG
>DATIUU010000196.1:0-3074 GCA_035466635.1 Woeseiaceae bacterium | reverse complement strand
TCGACAAGTAGGCGATCAGCACGGTACCGCCGAAACCCATCGCGAAGTTATCGGCGCTGATCGTCACGGTGAGCATCCAGATCTCGGCGCCCACGTAGACCATCATCGCGAAGAACAGGTTGGTGCTCGCGATCAGTACCGTGGCCACGATGAGGCAGCGGGCGATGCCGAACCTGAGGATCGCCCAGCCGCCGGCGCCCGCGCCCACCAGCGACACGATGACGCCGTAGATCTTCGCGACACTCGCGATTTCCGCCTTGCTGAAGCCGATGTCCAGGTAGAACGGGTTCGCCAGGATGCCGAGCACGTAGTCACTGAGGCGGTAGAAGACGATGAAGAGGATGACGACGAACGCGAAGCGGCCGAAACGGCTGAAGAAATCCACCAGCGGATCGACGATCGCGGGCTTCGCCCAGGCCGAGAGCCGGGCGGCCGGGCCCAGCCCGCTGTAGGAACGCACGGCCGCGGCGACCTCGGGTTCGCGGCACCAGAGCGTCGTTGCCATACCGACGAGCATGCAGGCGGACATCGCCGTGTAGGCGAGCTTCCACGAGCCGAACTCGGCGATGTACAGCGCGCCGGCGCCCGCGACGAGCAGCGCGAGCCGGTAACCGTACTGGTACGACGCGGCGAGCACGCCCTGCAGCCGTATTTCGGCGCTCTCGATGCGATACGCATCGATGACGATGTCCTGGGTCGAGGAGGCGAACGCGACCGCCAGCGCGACCGCCGCGAACGCGCCGATCGCCTGCGCGGGATCCGACTTCGCCATGAACAGCAATGCGCACGCAATCGCCACCTGCGCCAGCAACATCCAGCTGCGGCGGCGGCCCAGGAGCCGCGTCAGCACCGGCACGGGGAGCGAATCGACGAAAGGCGCCCACAGGAATTTCAGGCTGTAGGCGAACCCGAGCCACGCAAAGGTGCTGATGGTGCTCATCTGCAGGCCCGCGTCCTTCAGCCACGCCGACAACGTCGAATACACGAGGAGAAACGGCAGGCCCGCGGAGAAGCCGAGCAGGAACATCACGATGACCGGCCGCTGCAGGTAGTGGCGATACCCCGGGGAGCCCCCGCGGCGCCCGTTGCGCTCCTCAGCCGACATCGGGCCAGTCGTAATCCATGATGAGCGGCGCATGGTCGGAGAAGCGCTGCTCCTTGTAGATCTCGGTGCGCAACACGCGATCCTTCAGGCCCGGCGAGACGACATGGTAATCGATGCGCCAGCCCACGTTCTTCTCCCAGGCGCGGCCGCGGTTCGACCACCAGGTGTACTGGTCGGGCGCCTGGTCGAGCGTCCGGAACGCATCCACCCAGCGGTATTCACCGAACACCTTGTCGAGCCAGGCGCGTTCCTCGGGCAGGCACCCGGAGGTCTTCTGGTTGGACTTCCAGTTCGTGATGTCCTGTTCCCTGTGCACGATGTTCCAGTCGCCGCAGATCACGTATTCCGAGCGCCGCCGCCTGAGTTTCTTCAGGTGCCCGGTGAAGGAATCCATACAGCGGTACTTGGCTTCCTGGCGCGCGTCGCCGGACGACCCGGAAGGCAGGTACAGCGACACCACGCTGATGCCGCCGAGCTGCACCTCGAGGTAACGGCCCTCGGCATCGAACTCCTCGTCACCGTATCCGCGCAGTACCTGCTTCGGTTCGTGCCGGGTGTAGATGGCAACGCCGCTGTAGCCTTTCCTGACCGCGTCCTCGTAGTAGCAGTGGTACCCGGCGGGCGAGAAGCACGCGTCGGTGAGCTGGTGGGCCTGCGCCTTGGTTTCCTGGATGCAGACCACGTCCGCATCCTGCCGGGCCAGCCAGTCGAAAAACCCCTTGCGCGCGGCCGCGCGAATGCCGTTCGCATTCAGGCTGATAACACGGAACAAACCGTCCCTCCTTGCTGGTCAGAAATAATGATGTGGCATACTCCGCGACGCCGCGGCCGGAGGCGGCCATAATACAGAAGCGCGGGGCGGGACGGAGCGAATGCGAGCGTACAAGAAGGAATTCATCGACCTGGCCCTGGAACTCGGCGTGCTGAAGTTCGGCGAATTTATGCTGAAGTCGGGGCGCCTCAGCCCGTATTTCTTCAATGCCGGGCTTTTCAACACCGGCTATGCCGCCGCCCGGATCGGCCGCTTCTATGCGGCGGCGATCGCGGACTCGGGGCTCGAGTTCGAGGTCCTGTTCGGGCCGGCCTACAAGGGCATCCCGCTCGTGGCACTCACCGCGGCGGCGCTCGCCGAGCACTACGACATCGACGTGCCCTGGTGCTACAACCGCAAGGAAGCCAAAGCGCACGGCGAGGGCGGCAGCGTCGTCGGCGCGCCGCTGTCCGGCCGCGTGCTCATCGTCGACGACGTGATCACCGCCGGCACAGCCGTGCGCGAGGCGTGCCATATGATCCGCTCGAACGGTGCGGAGGTGGCCGGTCTCGCCATCTCGCTCGACCGGCAGGAGCGCGGCCAGGGTACAATGTCCGCGGTGCAGGAGCTCAAGGCGTCGCAGGGCATCGCCGTCGTCAGCATCATCGCGCTCGACGACCTCATCGACGCACTCGAGGAATCGGGAGAGTTCGCCGAATTTGCGGGCCCGGTCGTCGAATATCGCCGCAGGTACGGGGTCGGCGCCTGATTAAGGGTCGCGGAACCCTGCCGATGCACGAGTTTACAGAATCCATGACCGGCACTAAGCTCGGAAAAGCGAACTGTGTCGCAATTCCGATTTCCTCGACATGGCATATTTGGGCGCATGTTTAAAACCGCTGTAACCACAGGATTCATCGTCGTGGCGATGTCGTTTACGGCATTCGCCGACGAGCACGATCGCGTCTACAAGCTTGTGGACGAGGACGGCAACGTCTACTTCAGTGACAAGTTCGAGCCGGAGCAGTCCGAGCTGCCCAAGGAGCTCCTCAACGAGCACGGAGTGACGGTCGATCGTCTCGAGGGCCGCAAGACCGAGGAGCAGCTGGCCGCGGAGGCCAAGGCCAAAGAGCTGCAGATGCAGAAGGAACTGCAGGTCCGTGCCGACAAGGCGCTGCTCGCGACCTACCTGACGGTCGAAGAGATCGTCATGCACCG
>DATIUU010000195.1:0-6211 GCA_035466635.1 Woeseiaceae bacterium | reverse complement strand
TCAGCCACAAGCGCGGCTCGCGGTAGTCGAAGTACTGCGCGGCCCACATCTGGTGCTGGCCGACGCCGGTGGAAATGATGGCTTCGCCTTTCGCGTGCTTGTTGATCTCCTCGATCACCGCGTACGGCTGGATCAGGTCGGACTCGCGATCGTAGTTCAGGCAATGCTCTTTCTTGAGGTGCGCAATCTCGGCATGCCAGGCGCCGAAGTCCTTGCTGAAGCCGATGCGCCGGCCGTATTCCAGCAGTTCCGTCAGGTCGCGGTTCAGCAGGCCGACCTGGTGCCAGTCGACGCGCTTGACCTTGCCGATCTCGGCGATGTCCACGTCGAAGTGCGCGATGCGCCTGGCGTTGGGCGCGAACCGGCCCGGGTCGCCCGCCACGCGATCGTCGAAACGGGCGCCGATGGCAACGAGGAAATCGCAGTCTTCGACCGCGTAGTTGGCCGAGGCGAGGCCGTGCATGCCGAGCATGTGCAACGCCAGCGGATGCAGCGTATCGCTGGCGCCCAGCGCCATCAGCGTGGTGGTGACCGGGATGCCGTACTCCGATGCGAGCCGCCGCATGGACTTGGCGGCGTTGGCATTGATCACGCCGCCGCCCGCATAGATGAGTGGCCGTTCCGATTCCGCGAGCATGGCGAAGAAGCGTTCGCAGGCGGCGTCGGTGAGGCGGTTGTCGGTGACGGCCTGCAGCCGCCGCCGGTACCCCGGCAACGGCAGGGTGCCGCTGCCCATGAATGCGCCCTGCCAGTTCTGCACGTCTTTCGGTATGTCGATGACGACGGGGCCCGGGCGCCCGGTGCGCGCGAGCTCGAAGGCGCTGCGAAGGGTGGCTTCGAGCCGCTCCGGGTCCGTGACCAGGAACACGTGCTTGGCCACCGCACCCATGATCGCGGAGACGGGCGCCTCCTGGAACGCGTCGGTGCCGACGGCGCTGGTCGGGACCTGGCCGCAGATGACGACGACAGGCACGGAGTCGGCCATGCTGTCGCGCACCGGGGTCACCGTATTCGTCGCGCCCGGGCCGGACGTCACCATGACCACGCCGACCTTGCCGCTCGCACGGGCGTAGCCGGACGCCATGAACCCGGCGCCCTGTTCGTTGGCGGGCACGATCAGCGGCATCGGCGAGCGGCCGTCTTTCCCCGCATGCAGCTTGTTGTAGCGGAACACCGCGTCGTAGGTCGGCAGGATCGCGCCGCCGCTGTAGCCGAAGATCGTGTCGACGCCTTCATCCGCCAGCACCTGCACCACGATGTCGGCGCCGCTCATGATTTTTCCTGCCAGGGGATGACTGCTCGCGCGCTGTGCGCTGGCCTGTTCGCTCACCGTTTTGCCGTCGCTCTTTGAATTGCGGGTCTTGATCGAGTGTTTACTAATTTTTATTGCATTGCAATACTCGCCGTATTGCGTTGCCGGCAACACGACCGGCGCGCAAATGTAGTTTCAAACGATTCTTTTTTCAGGGATACCAGGCGATGCGACACGCGATTTCCGTACTGCTAGAGAACGAGGTCGGCGCCCTGACGCGCATGACCGGCATGTTTTCGAGCAGGGGCTACAACATCGAGTCACTCAACGTGGCCCCTACCAACGACGCCACCGTGTCCCGCGTGACGCTGGTCGTGTCCGGCTCGGACGCGGCCATCGCGCAGCTGAATGCGCAGCTCGCGAAGCTCGTCGACGTCGTCAATATTCACGACATGACCCTCGGTGAACATTTCGAACGCGAACTGGCCATCGTCAAGTTGAAGCTCGACAGGAAGGGCGTCGCGGACGCTGCGGAACTCGCGAAGAAATTCGGTGCCGAGGTGCTGGACGACGATTCCGCGAGTTATACGCTGCAGTTGACGGGGCGCATCGCCGAGATCGACGCGTTCGTCGCCGGCGCGGCCGATATCGGGCCATTGTCGGCGGTGGCGCGCAGCGGCAGCGTCGCGGTTTCGAAGGGCGAGGTGTTGCTGTCCTCCTACGACCGGGACCATCGGCTTTCGGGCTGACACGATGAGCGAATTCGTCGTCGATGATTTCCGCCGCATCGTCGTCAAGGTCGGTTCTTCACTGCTGATCGGCGACGACGGGCGCGTCGGCCGGCAATGGCTGGCGGGCCTCGCCGAGGACATCGCGGATCTGCACGGCCGCGGCCACGAAGTGCTGGTCGTGTCGTCGGGTGCCATTGCGATCGGCAGCAGCATACTGGGCATCAACAAGCGGCGCGCCAGGCTCGAAGACCTGCAGGCCGCGGCGGCGGCAGGCCAGGTGCAACTGGCGCATGCCTACCAGGAAGCGCTGGACAGGTTCGGCATCACCACGGCGCAGGTCCTGCTAACGCCCGAGGACACGGAGAATCGGCGCCGCTTCCTCAATGCGCGCGGCACGCTCGGGCGGCTGATCGAGCGGCGCGTGGTGCCCGTGATCAACGAGAACGACACGGTCGCGACCGAGGAGATCCGTTACGGGGACAACGACCGGCTGGCGGCGCGGGTCGCGCAGCTGGTCATGGCGGATGCACTGGTCCTGCTGTCGGACGTGGACGGTTTTTACACGGCCGACCCGGCGGCCGATCCGCAGGCAAAGCACATCCCGCTCGTGACGACGATCACCGACGACATGCAGCGAATGGCGGGTGAGACCCGGTCGGACATCGGCAGCGGCGGCATGGCCACCAAGGTGCAGGCCGCGCGGATCGCGACGCACGCGGGCTGCGCCACGGTCATTACCAGCGGCGTCGTGCAGCGCCCCCTCAGCCAGCTTGCCGGGGGCGGCCGGTGCACGCTGTTCCGCGCGCCCGGCACGCCGGCGGCGGCGCGCAAGCAGTGGCTTGCGGGTGTTCTCGAGGTGCGCGGCGAGCTGAGGTTGGACGACGGTGCGACGCAGGCACTGCAGAACGGCAAGAGCCTGCTGCCGGTCGGCGTGGTCGAGGTGCTCGGCAATTTCCGCCGCGGTGACGTCGTGGCGCTCGTCGACTCGCGCGGCCGGGAACTGGGGAGGGGGCTCGCCGAGTACTCCTTCGACGAGGCAGCAAAGCTCGCCGGCTGCCGGTCGGAGCGTATCGAGGCCGTGATCGGCTACCGCGGCCGTGCCGTGATGGTGCACCGTGACGAACTGGTGATATTCGATCGTGATGACAGAAAGCCCGATGCCTGAAACGATTCCGCAGACCATGGACGCGCTCGGCCGCCGGGCACGCGATGCGTCGCGGGCACTGGCCATGTCGAGCGGTGACATGCGCAACGTGGCGCTGCAGGCTGCGGCGGCCGAACTGCGGTCGCGGTGCGGCGAGATCGTTGCGGCGAACGGCATCGATATGAAAGAGGCACGCGAGCGTAATCTGAGCGCCGCGATGCTCGACCGGCTCATGCTCGACGAGGGCCGTGTCGAGGCCATGGCGGCCGGTCTCGAGACGATCGCGGGACTGCCGGACCCGCTGGGCCGGGTGATGGCTGAATGGCAGCGGCCCAACGGCCTCGAGATCCGGCGCATCGCCGTGCCGCTCGGGGTGATCGGCATCATTTACGAGAGCCGGCCCAACGTCACGGCCGATGCCGCCGGGTTGTGCGTGAAGTCCGGCAACGCCGTGATCCTGCGCGGCGGCTCCGAAAGCTTTCACTCCAGCCGTGCGATCCATGCCTGTCTCGTCGCCGGGCTCGAACAGGCAGGGCTGCCGGCCGCCAGCGTGCAGATGGTGCCGACGACCGACCGGGCCGCGGTCGGCTACCTGCTGTCGTCGATGTCGAGATGGGTCGACGTGGTCGTGCCGCGCGGTGGCAAGAACCTGATTCGCCGCGTGCAGGAGGAAGCCAGGGTACCGGTGATCGGACACCTCGAAGGCATCTGCCACGTCTACCTGCACGAAGCGGCGGATACGGCCATGGCGGCGGAGATCGCCGTGAATGCGAAAATGCGCCGCACCGGCATTTGCGGCGCGGCGGAGACGCTGCTGGTCGATCGCGGAGCTGCAGAGCGCTTGCTGCCCGGCGTGCTCGCGGCGCTCAGTGACGCAGGCTGCGAGATACGCGGCGACCGGGAAGTCGTTGCGCTGTTTCCCGACGCGCTGGAGGCCAGCGAGGAGGATTGGGGCACCGAGTACCTCGACGCGATCATCTCGGTGCGCGTGGTCGACGACATCGACGCCGCCATCCGCCACATCGCGGAGTACGGCTCCGCGCACACCGAGTGCATCGTGACGAACGACGACGATGCGGCCGGGACGTTCTTCCGCAACGTCGATAGTGCGATCCTCCTGCAGAACGCCTCGACGCAATTTGCCGATGGCGGCGAATTCGGCATGGGCGCGGAGATCGGCATTGCCACCGGCCGTATCCACGCGCGCGGCCCGGTCGGGGCGGAACAGCTGACGAGCTACAAGTACGTGGTCCGCGGCAGCGGACAGACACGGCCCTGATGACCGCCGACGCGCGGACCTGCGACGTGGCCGTGATCGGCGCCGGGATCAATGGCGCCGGCATCGCGCGCGATGCGGCGCTGCGTGGCCTCTCCGTTGTCCTTTTCGACAAGGGTGACGTTTGCAACGGCACGTCATGGGCGTCCAGCCGCCTGATCCACGGCGGCCTGCGCTACCTCGAGTACGGCGAGATTTCGCTCGTGTACGAATCGCTGCACGAGCGGCGCTACCTCAGGCGCGTCGCGAGCCATCTCGTCAAGCCCTTGCGGATCTGCATCCCGATCTATCGCGGTGCGAAGCGCGGCCCGTTACTGATCAAGCTCGGCCTGCTGGCGTACGACCTGCTGTCGTGGCGCAAGCCCTTGCCACATCACAAGATGCTGGACGAGGACGAGATCCGTGCGCGGGAGCCCGGGCTCCTCGCCGAGAACCTGCGCGCGGCGGCCTGCTATTACGATGCCCAGGTCACCTACGCCGAGCGCCTCGTGCTCGAAAACGTGCTGGCGGCTCGCGCGGCCGGCGCCGAGATCAGGACGTACTCGGAGGTAACCGGGATCGGCGTCAGCGGTGGCAGGGCCGTGTCGGTGACCTGCAAGGACACGCTCACGGGGGAGCCATCGCGGTTCGCGCCGCGGATGGTGGTCAATGCGGCGGGGCCCTGGGTCGACTCGGTGCTCGACACGACCGGTCAACGGTTCCCCGTGCTCATCGGCGGCACCAAGGGCAGCCACGTCATCGTCAGCCCGTTCGAGGGCGCGCCGCGGGATGCGTTCTACGTCGAAGCGGCGACCGACGGCCGGCCTTTCTTCATACTGCCGTGGAACGGGTTGTTCCTCATAGGCACGACCGACATCCGCTACGAGGGCGATCCCTCGGACGTCCGCGCCAGCCGCGAGGAAGTGGAATACCTGCTCACCGAAACCAACCGCGTGTTTCCGGCTGCCAGGCTCGGCATCGGGGACGTGCACCATGCCTATGCGGGCATCCGGCCGCTGCCGCAGCGGGCGCACGGGCCGGAGTCAGCCATCACCCGCCGGCACATCATCAAGTCACACCGCCGTGTCGTGCAGGGGCTGTTCTCGATTGTCGGCGGCAAGCTGACGACCTACCGCAACCTCGCCGAGCAAACGGTCGACAAGATCGGCAAAGCGCTCGACCGCCGGCTGCCCGAATGCCGGACGCGGGACACGCTGCTGCCCGGCGCCTGGGGACTCGACGAGGCGCGCGAGGCGCTGGCGGGATTCCCCGGTTTGTCGGATGCCGGCGTGGAGCGTTTGCTGCGCATCTACGGCGGGCGCGCGGCGGGCATTGCCGCGCTGGCCCGCGAACGCGGCGGCCTCGCAGGGTTCCTGGACCAGGCCGCTACGCTGCCCGAAGCGGAGGTCGCCTGGGTCATTGCCGAGGAACTGCCGAGGACGCTCACCGACATCGTCTACCGGCGCATGATGATCGGCCTCGACGCCGACCAGGGACGGCCCCACTATGCGCGCATCGCCCGGATCGCTGCCGCGGAATTCGGCTGGGACGACGCCCGTCGCGATGCGGAGCGGCAGGCACTGCGGACGCACGCGGATTCACTGCGCGCTTGCGATGGGGTTGAATCGGGCTGATTATCCGTCACGAATGGCGCATTTAAGGCGCTTTTTCCGGCAAAAATCAGGCATTATCCGATACGGACCAGTGACTTACGCCGGTCCGACCCTGTGACCACGCCAAGGACTACGAGATGACTCGATCGAATTGCTTTGCTCTGCTGGCTGCCTTGCTGATGATTCCGGCCATAGCCGCGGCCGACACGCCGATCA
>DATIUU010000194.1:0-3371 GCA_035466635.1 Woeseiaceae bacterium | reverse complement strand
GAAACGCGCCTTGAGGCGAATGCGCTCGCGGAGGCCGTCGCGCTGGTCCCACTGCCCGCCGACCGAGAGACGGCCTCGCGTCACCGAGGCTTCCTCCTCGACGTCCGCGGAGCCGAACATGTTGTCGACGACCCGGGCCGTGCCCGTCACGACGTTCTCGACGGTCTGCTGGGTGCGGTCCAGCAGCGGCGCGTGTTCTGCGGCGGTCACGGGGGCGCCGGTGAAGGGCGCTTCGACTGCCGGCCGGGCCAGCAGGTCGTCATCGGCCGCTTCCGGCTCCGCCGCCACCGGCCCGGGCGGCGCCGGCGCGGGCAGGGCGAGTTTCCGGTCGAAGAACTCCAGCACGCGGCTGCGCAGGTAGAACAGGTAGGCGGCTGTCGTGACGTGCCCGGCCGGCACGGTAATCGATTCCGGGTTGCCCAGGGCCTGCCGGAGCTCCAGCTGCTTCTCGTAATGCACCGAGTCATCGAACTTCGCCAGCATCAGCAGGACGCGTTCCGGGTCGAGATGGCGCGCGAGGCTGAGAGGATCCGAGTCAATGTTGTCCTCGAGAAAGCGGCGCAGCCCTTCCCGGTCCGTCTGCAGCGTCGCCATCGCGCCGTCCGCGGCTTCGTTGATCCTCCTCTCGGAGGAGTGGGTCAGCACGAACGGCAGGTCGCCCGCCACCAGCGCGAGCGCGGACGCACTGACGCGCTCGTCGGCCGCGCTCACGAAGAGCGCATTGAAGCCGCCGAGACTGGCGCCGAAGACCGCCACCCTGCTCTTGTCGATGTTCGGCACGGTGTCGATCCAGTCGAGCACGCGTCGATGACGAATGGTCGTGCGGCGTATCGCCTCTTCCGGCTGCAGCATGTCCTCGAGCAGGGTCTTGCGCTGGACGGTATCGACGATCACGGCGTTGTAGCCGTTCTCCGCGAAGTACGTCGCAAAGGGCCGCACCACGTGCTTCTGGCCGTTGAGTATCGGCAGTACGAGCACGACCGGGGCCATGTCCGTGCCGATCTGCTCGTAGTATTCGAAGCTGATGGGCGTATCGTCATCGCTGCCCGCGATGAGCGGGTCGAAACTGCCCTCGAACACGCGATAGGTCGAGTTCTCTCGCACGAGGCTGAGTTCGGCATGTATCTCGCCGGCCTCGTAGGCAAACCGCTCCGCCACCTCCGGCGGCATCGGCAGCGCGACCGCGTGCGGCTGTTCGAGCGCCTGCACGTTGGCGCAGCCGGACATCGAGGCCAGCAGCGCTGCCGCCATGCCGGCAATGCCTGCCTGTCGGCAGCGGTTCGCGGACGTTGTTCTCGTACACACGTTCACGATATCGCCGGCAGCACCATGCTCGCGAGGCTCAGCAGCAGGAAGAAACCGCACATGTCGGTCACCGTCGTCAACAGCGGCCCGGACGCGACCGCGGGGTCGAACTTGAAACGCTTGAGGATCAGCGGCACCGTGCCGCCGATCGAGACCGCGATCACGGTATTGACGGCGAGCGCCGCGCCGACGACCAGCCCGAGGATCGCGTTGCCCTTCCAGGCCCATGCCACCAACCCGAGCAGCACGCCGAGCGCGATACCGTTGATGATCCCGACACTGGCTTCCTTGCGCAGGACGCGTAACACGTCGCGGGGCAGGGCCGCACCGAGCGTCAGTTCGCGCATGCTCACGGCCACCGCCTGGTTGCCCGAACAGCCGCTCATGTCGGAGACGATCGGCAGGAACACCGCCAGCGCGATGACCGCCGTCAGCGTGTCCTCGTGGAAGGCAATCACGCTCGCCGCGATGATATTGAGAACGATGTTGATGCTGAGCCACGACAGGCGCCGCGCGGATCGCACGGCGATGGGCATGCTGCGCAGCTCGTCGCCGCCGATGATGCCCGCCGCCTTCAGGCTGTCGGCCTCGGACTTTTCCGCGAGCGCTTCGAGGACGGCGCGGCGGCGCACGATGCCGAGCATCATGCCGCGTGTATTGATGACCGGCACGGCGGCGATATCGTGCTCGTCGAAAAAATTCTCGAGATCGCTGAGGCTTGCATCGGGGGGCACGGTGTACGCGTCTTTCGCGAGCTCGCCGATGCGGCGCTCCGGGTCGGCAAACACGAGGTCGCGGATCCGGATCACGCCCTTCAGCTTGCGTTTCTTCACCACGACGTAAACGTAGTGAACCGTCAGCAGGTGGTAGTCGATGTCCTCCCGGGTGAGATCCTCGACCACCTCGCGCACGCTCCGCGACATCGGGTAGGACGCGAACTCGGTCATCATGAGCCCGCCCGCCTGGTCGGGCGCGTAGGTGATCAGTTCGCGAATCTCGTCCGCGTCTTCCTCGGCGAGCTTGGCGATGATCGCCTCGGCGTCGTCGGCGTCGAGTTCCGCGAGCACGTCGACGCGATGGTCGCTGGCGAGTTCCTCGACGATCGGCGCCGCTTCCGCGGCGTGCATCTCCTCGATCAGGTTGGCGGCATGAGCGTCCGGCACCACCTCCAGCAGCGCAGCCGCCCGTTCGGGCGAAAGCAGTGTCAGCAGCCTGCGCTGGTCGCCCGGGGCCAGCAGGTAGACCTCGTGCAACAGCTCGTCCGGCGCCATGGCGTCGAGCCTGTCCTCGACCTCCTCGGCACTGCCGGAACGAAGCAGGTCCGCCAGGGATCCCGCCATTTCCTCTTTTGCTGCCTGCATAGACGTCCCTCTGCGCCCTCCTCGGCGACGAAACACCATCATACGCTGCCGTACCCCGTACGTATAAGGTACGGCGTCGCGCGTATTCCATTGCAGCCGGCCGGGCGCTAAGCTTCGCTCATGACCTACTGCCTCGCCGCCTGTGTCGCCGACGGGCTGGTTTTCGTCTCGGATTCGAGGACGAATGCCGGTATCGACCAGCTCGGCACGTTCAGCAAGATGCACCCGTTCACGAAAATCCCGGGGCGGTTTTTCACGCTGCTGAGTGCGGGTAACCTGGCCACCACCCAGGCGGTGATCGCGCGACTGCACCGTGACGTCCGCGAAAACGAGAAACGCAGCCTCGCAACCGTCAGGCGAATCCGGGAGGCGGCCGACTACATCGGCGACGTCAGCCGCGAGGTGCAGGCGAAGTACGCGGAGCTCGACCGCGCGCCCGGCTTTTCACCCGACGCGGACTTCATTTTCGGCGGCAAGATCGGTGACGCCGAGCACGCGCTGTTTCACATCTACTCGCAGGGCAATTACGTATCGCCGACCGATCTCGCACCGTTCGTGCAAATCGGCGAGCAAAAATACGGCAAACCGATACTCGACCGCATCATTCGCGCGGACGCAGCGCTCGAAACCGTCGCGCTGTGCGGACTCGTGTCGATGGATTCGACGATGCGCAGTAACGCGAGCGTCGGCCCGCCGATCGAGCTG
>DATIUU010000193.1:0-1743 GCA_035466635.1 Woeseiaceae bacterium | reverse complement strand
TGTTCAAGGGCTCGGCCATCAAAAAGCTCGTGATCGTGCCCGCGGCGCTGTTCCTGAGCGCCGTGTTCCCGTGGATCATCACGCCGCTGCTGATGCTCGGCGGCGCCTTCCTGTGTTACGAGGGCTTCGAAAAGGTCGCGCATCGCCTGCTGCACTCGAAGGAAGAGGAGCAGGAGGATCACGCGAAGCGCGTCCAGGCGGTCGCCGATCGCCAGGTGGACATGGTGCAGTTCGAGAAGCAGCGTATTCGCGGCGCGATACGGACTGACGCCATCCTGTCCGCCGAGATCATCGTGATCGCGCTCGGCACGGTGCAGGATGCCGAGCTCGCGGTCCGCATCGGCGTGGTATCGGTGATCGCCGCGGCGATGACCGTAGGCGTGTACGGGCTCGTCGCCGGCATTGTCAAGCTCGACGACGCGGGCATGCACTTCATGCAAAAGTCCGGCGCGACCAGGGCGGCCTCGGTGCAGCGGCGTTTCGGTGAAATGATCCTGAGCTTCGCGCCCGTCATGATGAAGACGCTCTCCGTGGTGGGAACGGCAGCGATGTTCCTGGTCGGCGGTGGCATCATCGCGCACGGCCTGCCGCTGCTCGCCGAGTGGCTGCACGATATCGAGGACTACACGTACGCGTTACCGGTCGCCAGCGACCTGTTCTCGGGTCTTGCGTCGCTCGTATTCAATGCCGTTACCGGCATCGTGACCGGCGGCGTGCTCGTCGGCCTGCAGAGCCTCGTCAAGCGGCTCAGGCCGAGGAAGGCGTAACCGAACCGGGATTGACAATCCAGTCCGGGTCCTCGAATTCGCCGATCACCCGCACGTCCACGAATTCCGCCTGCTCCGCGATGATGCGCCGCACCTCGTCCGACGGCTTCGCCTCCATCGCGTCACGCGACGCCTTGCTGTCCCAGCTCGCGATGGCGAGCAGCGTGCGCTCGTCGCCGATCTTCCGGTGCAGCCGCGTGCCGCGTGCCCCCGGCGCCCGCTGGATGATCTCGCTCGCGCGCACCCAGGCCGCGGCATAGGCGTCCGCGCTATGCCCGGGATGCACGTGCACTTCGAAGACGAAGATCACGGGTACTCGCGCCCGGTCTCGATGTCCCGCACCACGCGGCCGAACGGCAACAGCGCGAGCGGCAGGAGCTTGATGTGCTGCATCGCAATCGGGATTCCGATGATCGTGAGCGCGAAGAACGCGGCCAGTAACAGGTGCATGATGGCCAGCTCGAGGCCGGGCAGGATGATCCAGATGACGTTCATGATAATGGCGAGCGCGCCGCCCGGCGGCTCGGTTTCGCGCACTTCGCGGCCGAACGGCGCGAGCACGCCGCCCGCGAGCTTGAAGCACTGGATGCCGAACGGTATGCCGATGATCGTCAGGCACAGCACGATCCCGCCAAGCAGGTAGCCGAAGAAGATCGCAAAGCCGCCGAAGACGAAAAACAGGATATTGCCGATGAGGTTCATCATGTCTCCTCTCGCCCGGTTGAGGCTCATGCTACACGAGGCGGCGGGTGGCTGGTGATTCGTCCCGCCGGCCGGCGGCGCGTCGCAAACCACCGGGATGAGAGCCGGTGGGGCAGCGCGGTGGCCGCCAACATCGACAGTATCCAGGGCGGAGGCATGACGCATGGCCTGCCAGCGGTTACAGTAGGCGTTACAGGCCGAATCCCGGAGGGGCAGGATGGCGACTGGATCATCGAAGAAGCGCGGCACGTCCGATGGCCGCGACTGCGGCGGC
>DATIUU010000192.1:0-2660 GCA_035466635.1 Woeseiaceae bacterium | reverse complement strand
GCCTTCTCGATCACGTTGTCGACCAGCGCCTGCACGTGGCGGGTCGAGGTTCCGCTGGCGACGATCATGTAGTCGGTGACGGTGGTCATGTCGCGGACGTCGAGCTCGACGATGTCCTTCGCTTTCACGTCCTCGAGTGCCTCGACGACGAGTGCCTTGAGTTGCTCACTATTCATGCGTGCTGCTCATCTTCATGCGGTATCGGCCTCCTTTGCTAGTGGCTGTCTGTTGTGTAACACGAACTGTCCTTTATTGCTGCCCGGACGGCGTCGGGCATCAGGTAACGCGGGTCGCCGCCGTCGGCAACGAGCCGCCTGATTGCGGTGGAAGCGATTTCGAGCTGCGTCACCGCCTGGACGTGCACGCTGCCGTGCAGCCGCTCGTGCAAGTCCCGGGCGGAACGTGTCCTGCAGCGCGCGAGCAGCTTCCCGAGCTCGCCGTCGCCGGGCGCCTGCCATCCCGGCCGGTGTGCCACCACCATGTGGGCAAAACCCAGGATTTCACCCCAGCGGTGCCACGTCGGCAGACCCAGGAACGCGTCCATGCCGGTTATGAGACACAACGAGCGGTCCGGAAATTCCTCCCGCAGGCTCGCGAGCGTGTCGATGGTGTAGGACGGGCCTTCGCGGCGCAACTCGCGATCGTCGACGACGAAGCGCCGTTCGTCGCGCGTCGCCACCCGCACCATCGCGAGGCGCAGCGCTGCCGACGCAAAAGTGACGCCGCGATGTGGCGGGTCGCCGCACGGCACGAAGCGCACCGTGTCGAAATCCAGCACCTGCAGCAGCTCGAATGCCGTTCGCAGGTGACCATAATGAATCGGATCGAAGGTACCGCCGAAGATGCCGATCGGCCTCATCCGTGGCCTGCTCGCACTGCCCTGCCGCTCATGCCGCCTTCTTGCCGGCAAAGGCCAGCCCCAGCACGATGTCGTTCGCCAGCTGCCAGGGATCGGCGCGCAGGCGGCCTTTCGCGGCGGCGTCGCCCTGGCTGACCGCCTTCAGCAGGCGATGGAAGGTGCCGGCGGGCGCCCGGCTGACGCAGCTCCGCACCAGTCCCTGCCGGTTGCGCCAGACCCGCGCCTGTTGCATTGCCTGGCCGAGGTCCACGCCCTGCCGCAGCGCGTCCGACAGGCCGGCGAGCAGCCGCAGCTCGCGGCCCAGCGCCCAGAAGACGATGACCGGCTCCACGCCCTCGGCCTGCAGGCCGCCGAGGATTCGCACCGCCCTTCGCGCGTCGCCGGCGAGCGCGGCGTCCACGAGCTTGTAGACGTCGTAGCGGCTGCTGTCGGCGACGGCATTGGCGACGTCCTCGGCCGAGATCGGGCCGGCGCCGAGCAGCAGGCGCAGCTTCTCTATTTCCTGGCTGGCCGCGAGCAGGTTGCCCTCGACCCGGTCGGCGATGAGACCCGCCGCGGTGCGATCGGGCTCCAGCCCGGCCGCGCGCATCCGCGCGGCAATCCACCCCGGCAGCTCGCGCACCCCGACCGGCCACACGGGCAGGACGATCCCGCTTGCGTCGATCGCCTTGACCCACTTCGCGGAGGCCGCGCTCGCGTCGAGTTTCGGCGCACTGACGAGCAAAATGAGTTCGGCTCCCAGCCGCTCGACGAGGTCGACGATTGCGCTGCTGCCGGCCCTGCCCGGTTTACCGGTTGGCAGCCGCAGCTCGATGATCCGCTGCTCCGCGAACAACGACAGGTTCGAGCTGGATGCAGCCAGGTTCGCCCAGTCGAACCACTGCGTGGCGACGTGCGACTCTCGCTGGGTGAAGCCCCTGTCCCTCGCGGCAGCACGGATACTGTCGAGCGCTTCCGCAACGAGGAGGTGCTCGTCGCCCGATACGAGATAGCAGGGCGCCAGGTTGTTCTTGAGGTAGGAAGAGAGCTGGTTCGCCTGGATTTTCACGCAATCAGTCGTCGCTGCTACTGAATCCGATCATACAGGGGCGCTACCCGAGCGCAAGCGCGCCACGGGCCTCAGCCGACCTGCTCCAGGCTGATGGATTCGCCCTCGAGCAGTACCGGGATGCCGTTGCTGACGGGATAGGCGAGTTTCTCGTCGTCCGTCACGAGCGCCTCGTCGAGGGGCTCCGACAGCACGGTGCCGTCGCGATTGGCGAGCCCGCCGGACGCGATCGCCGCGTTGACGCGCGCGAGGGTGTCGCGGCCGGCCAGGTTGAGACCTTTGTGGGTCACGGGGCAACGCAGGATGGTCAGCAGGCGTTTGTCCATGGCGTCCTCGATAACGGCCGTTCGTGCTTGAATAAGTTACTGTTTTTAAAAGTCTTGCTGTAGATATTGTTATACTATATCATTTCAATATCGTGGCGCCGCGGCGCTGCACCAGCATAACGGCATACCCGCATGAATCATACACCCGCAAAATCGTCGGACTGGCTCGACGGCACCGCGGTCGGACTCTCCGGCCTGTGCCTGCTGCATTGCCTCGCGCTGCCGTTTTTCGCGGGCGCGTTGCCCATGCTGATGCCGTTCACCGAGAGCCACCTGCATGCGCAGCTGCTCTACTTTGCCGTGCCGCTGAGCGTCGTCGCGATCGGCATCGGTTACGGCCGACACCGCGATCCGCGTGTCGTGCTCGCCGCGTTCGCGGGCCTCGGCCTGCTCGTCGTCGGCGCGACCGTTGCGCATGGCAGCCTCG
>DATIUU010000191.1:0-4056 GCA_035466635.1 Woeseiaceae bacterium | reverse complement strand
GCAGACTTTTGCTAGACTGCGCGCCATGTTTGAGAATCTCACCGGACGGTTATCGGACGCCGCGCGCAGCCTGGGTGGCAAGGGGCGGCTGACCGAAGCCAATATCAAGGATACGCTGCGGCAGGTGCGGCTCGCGTTGCTCGAGGCGGACGTCGCGCTGCCCGTCGTAAAGACCTTCATCGAGCGCGTTCGCGAGCGGGCCGTGGGCGAAGAGGTCGCGCGGAGCCTCACGCCGGGCCAGGCGCTCGTCAAGATCATCCACAATGAACTCGTCGCCATACTGGGCGGCGACCATGCGCCGCTCGCCCTGAAGGCGCAGCCGCCGGTCGTGATCCTGCTGGCGGGCCTGCAGGGCGCGGGCAAGACGACGTCCGCGGCGAAGCTCGCCAAGCGGATCATCGACAAGGACAAGAAGCGCGTGATGCTCGTGAGTGTCGACGTGCACCGCCCGGCGGCGATCCTGCAATTGAAGACGCTGGCGGGCGAGGTCGGCGCGCTGCATTGCGACAGCGACGCAGCCGAGGCACCCGTCGCGATTGTCGAACGCGCGCTGCGCGAAGCCCGCCGTTCGCACGCCGACGTACTGATCGTCGATACCGCGGGCAGGCTGCATATCGACAACGCGATGATGGACGAGGTCGCCGCCGTGCACGCGGCGGCCGGGCCGCATGAAACCCTGTTTGTCGTGGACAGCATGGCGGGCCAGGACGCGGTGAATGCGGCGACCGCGTTCAGCAAGGCACTGCCGCTGACGGGCGTCGTGCTGACGAAGGCGGATGGCGACGCGAAGGGCGGTGTGGCGCTCTCGGTTCGCGAAATCACCGGGCAGCCCATCCGCTTCCTCGGCGTCGGCGAGAAAGTCGACGGCCTCGAGGCGTTTCATCCCGAGCGCATGGCGTCGCGCATTCTCGGCATGGGGGACGTCCTGTCGCTGGTCGAGGAAATCGAGGACAAGGTCAACCGCGACAAGACCGAGAAGCTTGCCAGGAAGCTCAAGAAAGGGCGCGGCTTCGACCTGTCGGACCTGCGCGACCAGTTCGAGCAGATGATGAACATGGGCGGGCTCGGCGCGATGCTCGACAAGTTGCCCATTCCCGGCAACGTCAACACGGCGGCATTGAAAGACGGGGTGGGGGAGCAGCAGATGCGCCGGCAGATCGCGATCATCAACTCGATGACGCCGGCCGAGCGGCGCTTCCCGAAGACCATCAACGGCTCGCGCAAGCAGCGCATCGCCAGGGGCTGCGGGCTGCAGGTACAGGACGTCAACCGCCTGCTGAAGCAGTTCGCGCAGATGGAAAAGATGATGAAACGGATGTCGCGCGGCGGGATGAAAAGGATGATGCGCGGACTGCCGCGCGGCGGCCTGCCGCCGGGCTTCGGTTGAGGGTCGCCCAAGCTGCCGTAAAACTTCGGGTTTTTGACCGAAAAAATCCGCCGGTCGGGCCCGGAAAACGCTTCACATTTAGAGCGAAACCAGTACAATGCGCGCTTTACTCGGGCCCGCCCGAGATCAGGCGTGTCCGCCTCCTTGTGACATTTACGGGAATGTAATGGTTAGTATTCGTCTTTCGCGCGCTGGCGCGAAAAAGCGTCCTTTTTATCACGTGGTCGTGACCGACAGCCGCAACCGTCGGGACGGCCGCTATATCGAGCGCGTCGGCTTCTTCAACCCGGTTGGCCGGGAGCACGAGGAGAACCTGCGCATCGACCTCGAGCGCGTGGATTTCTGGATCGGCCAGGGCGCCAAGCCGTCCGAGCGGGTTGCCTCGCTGCTGAAGGCACAACGCAAGGCCGCCGCCAGCGCCTGATTCGTGGCTGGCCCGTGATGCACGGGCCGTCGAGCACAGCGTGACGGATGCTTCGCGACAGCCGGTGATACTGGGCCGAATCGTCGGCCTTTTCGGTGTCAAGGGCTGGGTCAAGGTGCACTCCTACACGGAGCCGAGGGCCGCGCTGCTCGATTACCGCGACTGGCTGCTCTGCCGCGATGGCGCCTTCGAGCCGGTCGAGGTTGCCGAGGGCAGGGAACACGGCAAGGGCATCGTCGTCCGTCTTCAGGGCATCGAAGAACGGGACGCGGCCGCGGAATTGCTCGGCAGGGATATCGGCGTCGACCGCGATACGCTGCCGGAAGCGGAGGACGGCCAGTACTACTGGGCCGACCTCGAAGGTTTGACCGTCGTGCACAGGGACGGCACGGAACTCGGCAAGGTCGCCTACCTGTTGGCGACCGGCGCCAACGACGTGCTGGTCGTCGACGGTCCGGTCGAGCGGTTGATTCCGTTCGTGCCGGAGACAGTGATACTGGACGTGGATCTCGCCGCGGGCGTGATCCGGGTCGATTGGGAGTGGGATTGACATCATGCAGATTGCCGTTGTCAGCCTGTTCCCGGAAATGGTCCGCACGGTGGCGGAGCACGGTGTTGTCGGGCGTGCGATGGAGCGGCAGCTGGCCGCCCTGCGGGTCGACAATCCGCGGGATTACGCGACCGATGTGCACCGCACGGTGGATGACCGGCCGTATGGCGGCGGTCCGGGCATGGTGCTCAAGTACCGGCCCGCGGCCGAGGCGATACGCGTGGCGCGCGCCGCGCTGCCTGCAGGCAGCCCGGTGATCTACCTGTCGCCGTCGGGCAGGGTGTTCGACCAGGCGGAGGCGGCGCGGCTGGCCGCGTTGCCGGGTATGATCCTGTTCGCCGGGCGCTACGAGGGCGTCGACGAGCGGCTGATCGAGAACGAGGTTGATGAAGAACTGTCGCTCGGCGATTTCGTGTTGTCGGGCGGCGAGATAGCCGCCATGGCGGTCATCGACGCGGTCGTGCGATTGCTGCCGGGCGTGCTCGGCGACGAGGATTCGGCGGCGCAGGATTCGTTCGTAGCGGGGTTGCTGGACTATCCCCACTACACGCGGCCCGAGGAGATCGAGGGCCGGAGGGTGCCGGCGGTATTGCTGTCCGGCGATCATGCGCGAATTGCGCGCTGGCGTTACAAAGAGGCACTGGGTCGCAGTTTCCTGAGGCGCCCGGACCTGGTGAAAGAGTTGCAATTGGGCCGTGAGCAGCAAAA
Source organism: Woeseiaceae bacterium (assembly GCA_035466635.1). GTDB lineage: Bacteria > Pseudomonadota > Gammaproteobacteria > Steroidobacterales > Woeseiaceae > UBA1847. Next base: position 987 of record DATIUU010000191.1, on the reverse strand, counting down.
GCTGCTCGACGAGTTCCTGAAGGAACAGGGTAAAGTGACATGAGCAAGATTATCGAAGCGATCGAACAGGAACAGATGAGCAAGGAAATCCCCGACTTTTCACCGGGGGATACCGTCGTCGTCCAGGTCAAGGTCAAGGAAGGTACCCGTGAGCGCCTGCAGGCGTTCGAGGGCATCGTCATCGCCAGGCGCAACCGTGGCCTGAACTCCTCGTTCACCGTGCGCAAGATCTCTCACGGCGAAGGCGTCGAGCGTGTGTTCCAGACCTACAGCCCGGCGGTGGATTCGATCGAGGTGAAGCGCCGCGGCGACGTGCGTCGCGCCAAGCTCTACTACCTGCGCGGACGCACGGGCAAAGGTGCCCGCATCAAGGAAAAGATCTAGAAATCGGCGTGCCGCGGGCAGCGGCACGTTTCCGGATCTGTGGCCGAGTCCACATAATTGGCGGCTGCGGGTCGGTTAGCCTGAACCTATTCGCCTGGGCCGGGTCATTCGTCGCATGAGACCGATTTTTCGAAGCACTCGGGGCAGCGCTCTGCTGCTCGCAGTTGCCAGCCTGTCGCTCGGCGGATGTGCCTCGCTGATGTCGTCGGCGGCCAGCGGCCTCGCCGATAACCTGTCCAGCGCCATCCTCAACCAGGACGACCCCGAGACCGTCAAGGCGGGAGCGCCGTCCTACATGTTGTTGCTCGACAGCTTTCTCGAAGGCGACCCCGACAATCCCGACCTGCTGGCCGCGGCGGCGTCGCTTTATGCTTCCTACGGCGCGGTGTTCGCGGACGACCCGGAACGCGCGGCGCGGCTGACGTCCCGCGCCCGCAACTACGCGCAGGGCGCCATGTGCGAATCCTATGCGCCGGCCTGCGGCTGGCCGGACAGCAACTACGACGAATTCGTGGCAACCCTGGATGGCGTAAGTGCCCGCCAGTCCGACTACCTGTACACCTACGGTTTCGCGACGCTCGCCTACCTGCGCGCGCACAGCGA
>DATIUU010000190.1:0-12681 GCA_035466635.1 Woeseiaceae bacterium | reverse complement strand
CTTCCGCGTGGACGGCGTGCTGCACGACGTGCTGCACACGCGCCGGGCACTCGCGCCGCTCGTCGTTTCCCGCATCAAGGTCATGTCGAAGCTCGACATCGCCGAGAAGCGGCTGCCGCAGGACGGCCGTATTTCGCTGCGGATCGCGGGGCGCGCCGTCGACGTGCGCGTCTCCACCCTGCCCTCCGGGCACGGCGAACGCGTCGTGCTGCGTCTGCTCGACAAGCAGGCAGGCCGCCTCAACCTGACGTCGCTCGGCATGGACGACCAGACCATGTTCAAGATGGACGAGCTGATCCACAAGCCTCACGGCATCATACTCGTCACCGGCCCGACCGGTTCTGGCAAGACCACCACGCTCTACGCCGCGCTCGACCGTATCAACGATCACAGCCGCAACATCATGACCGTCGAGGACCCGATCGAGGACTTCATCGACGGCATCGGCCAGACCCAGGTGAACACCAAGGTCGAAATGACCTTCGCCCGCGGACTGCGCGCGATCCTGCGCCAGGACCCCGACGTCGTCATGGTCGGCGAGATCCGCGACCTGGAGACCGCGGAGATCGCGGTACAGGCCAGTTTGACCGGGCACCTGGTGCTGTCGACGCTGCATACGAACACCGCCGCGGGCGCGGTGACCCGGCTCCGGGACATGGGCGTCGAGCCGTTCCTGCTGTCGTCGAGCCTGATCGGCGTGCTGGCGCAACGCCTCGTGCGGGTCCTCGACCCGGACACCAAGGTGCCGTACACGGCAACGGAGTACGAGTGCCGCGTGCTCGGTGTCGATCCGGCCGACCCGCCGACCCTGTACAAGCCGGGAGAGCCCGGCAGCGGCGGCTTCGGCGGGCGCACGGGCATCTACGAACTCATTCCGGTCGACGACGCGATGCGCGCGATGGTTCACGATGGCGTCAGCGAGCAGGAACTCGAACGCCACGCACGAACGATGACCCCGAGCATCCGCGCCGACGGCAGGCGCTTGGTCCTGAGCGGCACCACGACGCTCGAGGAAGTGCTGCGCGTGACGCGCGAGGACTAGGTTCTAACCGGCCGTGGGTGCTTACGAATTCGTCGCGCTGGACAAGTCCGGCAAGGAATCACGAGGCCTGATCGAGGGCGATACGCCCAAGCACGTCAGGCAGCTGCTCCGGGAACGTCACATGTATCCCGTGCGCGTCACCGAGGTGGCGCAGCGCGAGGCAAAGCGGCAGACGACCTTCTCGCTGCGGCGCGGGCTGTCGCCCGGCGAGCTCGCGCTCATCACGCGCCAGATGGCGTCGCTGTCGCAGTCCGGGTTGCCGCTCGAGGAAGTCCTGCTCGCGGTCTCGCAGCAGAACGACCACCCGCGCACCAAGAGCATCTTGCTCGGCGTCCGTTCCAGGGTGATGGAAGGGCACACGCTCGCGGACGGCCTCGGCGACTTCCCGCAGGCGTTCCCGGAGCTTTACCGTGCGACGGTTGCCGCGGGCGAGCAGTCCGGGCACCTGGACGTGGTACTCGAGAGGCTCGCGGACTACACGGAGGCGCGACAGGAACTGCGCCAGCGCATCACCAACGCGATGATCTACCCGGCGGCGCTGATCGTGATGGCGCTGGCCATCATCAGCTTCATGCTGGCGACGGTCGTGCCGCGCATCGTCAACGTTTTCGAGAACACGTCGGCCGAATTGCCGGGCCTGACGCGCGGCCTGATCGCCACCAGCGACTTCATGCGCAACCACTGGCTGCTGCTGATCATCGGCATCGGCGCGGCACTGTGGGGGCTGTGGTGGCTGCTGCAGAAAGAGGGGCCCAGGCGGCGCTACCACCGGTTCCTGCTGCGCATGCCCATTGCCGGCCGGCTGACCCGGGGCATCAATACGGCGCGATTCACACGGACCTTCAGCATTCTCGCAGGCAGCGGCGTCCCCGTACTCGAGGCGATGACGATTTCCGCCGAAGTCATCGAGAACCTGCCGATGCGTGACGCCGTCAATGAGGCCACGCTGCGCGTGCGCGAAGGCGCCGGTATCAGCCGCTCGCTCGCGGCGAGCAAACTGTTTCCGCCGATGATGATCCACCTGATTTCCAGCGGCGAGGCAGGCGGCCGCCTGGAGGAAATGCTGGCACGCTCGGCGAACGGCCAGGAGCGCGAGGTGGACGGCCTGATCGCGGCGTTGCTCGGCATCCTGCAGCCGTTGCTCATCGTCCTGATGGGCGCGATCGTGATGGTGATCGTGCTGGCGATCCTGCTGCCCATCTTTGAAATCAATAACCTGATTCGCTGAGGTTAGAGTCCTTGCGCGCCGTGTTCTTTCGCGGTATACAGGCGAAAATTTGCGGCTGAACAGGCATTCACCAATCTTGCTATGAGTTGCGCGGAGTTTCGGCGATGATCGGTAAAATCAAAAACGACCTGCCGGTGGAGGAACTCGACGACGAGATCGAGGACGACGATCTCGATGACGAGGACGAGGACGTCGAGGACATGGACGCGGATGACAACGTGGGTGATATTTCCGTGGAGATCAACGTCGAGGAACTCGTTGCAAAGCTCGAAGCCAGCGACAGGGACGATGTCGCTCGCAAGCGTGAGATCCGTCGGCGTCTCGAGGAACTCGAAGAGATGCGGCGCGCGAGCAAGGACCTGGACAGTACCTTCAATTTCGATCTCGACGACGACCTGTAGGGGCGGTTCCCGAACCGCAATCGCGCGCCGGGGCGATCGCCTGCTACCGAAAATCCCTCGATTTGACCTCGAGATCGCCCAGCAGCGATGAATGATCGATGAGCTTCCGGGCAATCACGTGAATCACGTTCGCCTCGATCTGTAATTCGCCCCGCACCCCCAGCAGGCGCGCGTTGAGCAGCGCGGCGCGGTCCCGTTCCGCCACGTGTTTCCATACGACCAGGTTGATGTGGCCGGTCTCGTCTTCGAGCGTCACGAAGGTAACGCCGCCGGCGGTGCCCGGCCGCTGCTTGGTAATGACCAGGCCGGCGACGCCGATGCCCTGCCCCGATGCCATCTCCCGCAGGCGTGCTGCCTGCACGTAGCGATAGCGGTCCAGGCGATGACGAACCAGGTACATCGGGTGCCGCTCCAGCGTCAGCCCGACACTCCGGTAGTCCGCGACGATATTCTGGCCTTCGGTGGGCCGCCTGAGGAGCGGCGCCGCCTCGAAGCGGTCCAGCGACGCGAACAGGCCGCCGGGCTTCTCGACCCCCGCCACCGCCCAGCGCGCCTGGTGGCGGTGTCCTTCGAGCCTCTTCATTGCACCGGCCGATGCAAGCGCCTCGAGTTCGCGCCGGTCGAGCCCCGTTTTCTCCAGGAGCTGCTGGGTACTCGTGTAAGCCTGCGCGCCGCGACGCGCCGCGATGGCCCGCCCGGCCTCCTCCGAAAGGCCCTTGACCATGCGGAAACCGAGCCGCAGCACCGCCGCACCGTCTGCGCCGTGCTCCAGCGAACAATCCCAGTCGCTGCGATTGATGTCGACGCCGCGCACCTCGGTACCGTGGCGGCGCAGGTCCTGGACGAGTTGCGAGGCCGAATAGAAACCCATGGGCTGGCTGTTCAGCAGCGCGCAGGTGAAGGCCGCCGGCGTATGGCGCTTGAGCCAGCAGGACACGTACACCAGCAGCGCGAAACTGGCCGAATGCGATTCCGGGAAGCCGTATTCGCCGAAGCCCTCGATCTGGCGGAAGATCTGGCGCGCAAACTCCTCGCTGTAACCGCGCCGGCGCATGCCGTCGATCAGCTTGTCCTCGAAGGGCCCGAGGCCGCCGCGCCGTTTCCAGGCTGCCATGGCGCGCCGCAGGCGATCGGCCTCGCCCGGCGTGAAACCCGCGGCCACGACGGCCAGCGCCATGACCTGTTCCTGGAAAATCGGCACGCCCAGGGTACGCTGCAGGACGCCCTTCACCGCTTCACTGGGATAATCGACGGCCTCCTCGCCGTTACGGCGCCGCAGGTAGGGGTGCACCATGTCGCCCTGGATCGGCCCCGGCCGGATGATCGCAACCTCGATTACGAGGTCGTAATAGCAGCGCGGTTTCAGCCGCGGCAGCATCGCCATCTGCGCCCGCGACTCGATCTGGAACACGCCCATCGTGTCGCCCTCGCAGATCATGTCGTAGACGGCGGGGTCTTCCGCAGGCACGCTCGCCAGCGTGTACTGCCGGCCGTCGAAGTCCCGTATCAGGTCGAAGCTGCGCCGAATCGCCGTCAACATGCCCAGCCCGAGCACGTCGACTTTCAGCAGACCCAGGTCTTCCAGGTCGTTCTTCTCCCACTGGATCACGGTACGCTCTTCCATCGCCGCATTCTCGATGGGCACGAGTTCCGACATCGGGCCGTTGGAAATGACGAAACCGCCGACATGCTGCGACAGGTGCCTGGGAAAACCGACCATTTCCCTCACCAGATAAAGCAGCCGCCGGATCACCGGGCTGTCGGGATCCAGCCCCGCCTCGAGGACACGGCTGTCGTCGACGCGTTTGCCGTCCCACCACTGCATCGAGCGCGCGAGGCGGCCGACCTGCAGGTCCGACAGGCCGAGCGCCCTGCCGGCGTCCCGTAACGCGCTGCGCGGACGGTAGGTGATCACCGTCGCGGCCAGTGCGGCCCGGTCCCTGCCGTATTTCCCGTAGATATACTGGATCACCTCCTCGCGCCGCTCGTGCTCGAAATCGACATCGATGTCGGGCGGTTCGTTGCGCTCTTTCGAAATGAACCGCTCGACCAGCATCTCCATGCGCGCCGGGTCGACCTCGGTGATCCCGAGGCAGAAACACACGGCGGAATTCGCGGCCGAACCCCGTCCCTGGCAAAGAATGCCTTGCGAACGCGCGAAACTGACGATGTCGTAAACCGTCAGGAAATACGGTTCGTAGCGCAGCTCGGCGATCAGCTGCAACTCGTGCTCGACGAGTCGCACGACCTTCTGCGGCACGCCGCCGGGCCAGCGTTTGCGCATGCCCTGCCCGGTCAGCTTTCTCAGGTAGCCTGCCGGGGTCTCGCCTTCCGGGACGATCTCGTCGGGATACTCGTAGCGCAGCTCGTCGAGCGAGAAATCGATGCTCGCCGCGATGCGCACCGTCTCCTCCAGCAATTCGGCGGGATAGCAGTGCTGCAGCACTTCGAGTGAGCGCAGGTGCCGTTCACCGTTGGCATGCAGCAGGAAACCGGCCTGGTCGACCGTCACACCTTCGCGGATCGCCGTCAGCGTATCCTGCAGCACGCGCCTGGAACGGCGATGCATGTGCACGTCGCCGCTGGCGACCAGCGGCAACTTCAGCCGCAGGCCGACTTCCCGTAGTGCATCGAGCCGCGCTTGCTGCCGCCCATCGGCGAGCAGTTCGACCGCGATCCACAAACGGTCCCGAAAAGTCTCGCGTATCCAGTGGTCTTCGACATCGAGTGCGAGCGCGTCGTCCGGCACCCACAGCACGATGCAATCCGGCAGCCCTTCCTCGAACAAGCTTCGCGTCAGTGCGTAGCGGCCCTTCTCTGCAGCGCGCCGGGCCCGCGTGATGAGCCGGCAGAGCGCGGCGTAGCCGTTTCGATTCCGGGCCAGCACCACCAGCTTGCGGCCGCTCGGCAAGCGCAACTCCGACCCGACGATGAGCTTGATCTCGAGGCTCTTTGCCGCCATGTGCGCGCGGACGATGCCGGACATCGAGCACTCGTCGGTAATCGCGAGCGCTTCGTAGCCGAGCGCCGCAGCCGTTTCCACGAGTTCCTCGGGGTGTGACGCACCGCGCAGGAACGTGAAATTGCTGAGTGCATGCAGTTCCGCGTAGCGAACCCGCCGCATTGCGTCATCCGAAAATGCCGTGCAGATACCAGGCCGCCTCGCCGCCATCCTGGCGCCCGCGGTTGCGAAAGACCCACAACCCTGCACCGCTCGGGCTGACCGCCGTGTAATAGTCACGGGCGATGCCGTGCCCGTCCCACCAGCCCGTTTCGAGACGCTCGGGCCCCGAAACGAAATGCAATTTGCCCCGGTGCAACGGGTGCCCGTTATCCATCGACAGCAATTCGGGTTCCGGCAACAGCCACAACGGCCGCTCGATACCCTGGCGTACCCGGGCCAGTACATCGGCCGCCTGCGCCGCGAACAGATCCCGCGCGTGCCAGGCATACTGCGGCCGGTGATCGGCAACCGCATTCACGCCGTGCACGGACTCGTTGCCGATACGCGCTGCGAGCCGTTCGGCAAGCTGTGACATCGAGTAGTAGTGCTCTCGCGGCGCCCTGTCGTGGAATGCCAGGCAACCCGATGCGGTGGGCAATGCCTGGGCGGTATCGCCGCGCAAACGTACTGCGATAACGGGCTCGGGCAGCGCCAGTTTTTCGAAACGCAGGCGCAACAAGTCGTACCAGTGAGCCGTTGCACGCTCGGCGCGGGCCGTGCCGAGCGGCAGCGATGTCGCCTTCGCCTTGAGATGGAAAAAGGTGAACAACAGGCGCTGCGCACCCAGCTGCCTCGCGAGCAGGAACTGCTCGTGCGCCTGCAGCAGCTCGTGGCAAATCGCCAGCAACAACTCCCGGTCTGCCTGCTCCTCCGTCATCTCGAAATCGGCGCAAAACCGCTCCGGTGCCCGCCACGCATTACGCGGATCCGGCAGGCGCCCGAGTGCCCGATCCAGTTCCAGCAGGCGCTTTACACCGAAACGCCGCGCGAAACCCTCCCGGGGCAAACGCAGGCAATCACCCACGTCAGCGACCCCCATGCCGGCAAGGGAACCGAGCACCGCGGGCGGCCAGTCGAGACAGGACAGCGGCAGGTGTCGCAACGCCGCCATGACGTTGCCCGGTTCGCGGACGCAGGCGCGCTGCCGCCCCCGCGCAAGCCAGGTCGCCGCCAGCGGCGTCGGCGCAATCGCCAGCGCCGCTTCGAATCCCTGCGCCTCGAGGCCCGCCGCAATCTGCCGGCGCAGGCTCTTCAAACCACCGAACAGGCGCAGGCTGCCGGCGATCTCGAGCAACAGCACGTCGGGCCCGGCGATACACACAAACGAACTGAACTGCTCGAGCCAGGTCGCGAGCAGTTCGAGCACCTGCTGTTCCCGAATCGTGTTGCGCTCCTCGAGCCTCAGGCCCGGCAGAAGCGCCAGCGCCGCACTCGGCGACTGGCCGGGCAAGACGCCCGCCGCCCTGGCGTGAGCACCGGCCATCAAGACACGATAAACGCCCTGCTGCTCCTCGATGACGGCCAGGCCCTCGTCGCCCGGCCCGCAGGCTTCGAGCGGCAGGTTCGGCAGGTAAACGCAAAACCAGAGCCGCTCTGCCTTCGCGAGCGGCAACGCATGCTGCGTGTGCCGGGGGACAACCTCAGGGGTCGGGGCGCTGTCCCGTGCGATGACAGGTGATCGTCGTGCCCGCGCCATGCTCACACCACATCGTGTAATACGGCGGGACTGCCGCCACGGCTTTTCAGGATCGCAAGCCGCGTGCCCCGATGATCGGCAGAGAGTTCGAGGCGCAATGCAGCGGCCGACGGCTCGTGGCGTGCCGAGAGCGGACGAAATGCAATGCCCCAGCTACCGCCTTTCTCGGCGGCGAGCTGCAGGCGCCGGCCGGCCTGGTCATCGAGTACGGGCGGCCATAACAACACGGCAGCACAGGTTCCCGACGCCAGGGCCTGCTCGGCCGACCACAATACTTCGCTATCATTCCGGGGACGCACGATCAGCATGCGCGCCAGGTCGATGCCGCACTTTTGCAGCGCGGGCGGGTACGGCTGGAACGGCGGCGCCACCCAGGCGATCCAGCCCGGTTCAACGGGTTCGATGCCGGGCGCCTCGGTACACAGGCTGGCGAGCGCCGGCATCAGCAGCTGCAATTCACCGATGCCGTACTGTTCGATCAGTATCTCGGTCAACGCCCGCCGGGGCCAGCCGCCGCCGGGCAACAGGCGATCCAGTTGTGCGTAACCACTGGCCAGGCCATCCGCCGGCCCCGGCTGACTGCGAGCACGCCAGACGCGCGGATTCTCCAATAGCTTCTCGATCGACGACGTGTCGCTATCGCGTGGCATGCGCGACCCGGCCATCAGTGCAGCAGGATACCGTCGCGGATGACACCGACAACCACGCCCTCGATGACGAGCGACTGGTGAGCGAGATCCACCTGTATCGGCTCGAACTCCTCGTTCTCGGGCAACAGCCACACCACCGAACCTTGCTGGCGATAACGCTTCACGGTTACCTCGTCCTCGAGCCGCGCGACGACGATCTGCCGGCTGCGCACTTCGGGCGTGCGATGCACGGCGACGAGATCGCCGTCGAGGATGCCGGCGTTCTTCATGCTCATGCCGTGGACACGCAGCAGGTAATGCGGTTTGGGATTGAACAGCGCGGGATCGAGCTTGTAATGCGCCTCGATGTGCTCCTGGGCGAGGATGGGGCTGCCCGCAGCGACCCGACCCACGAGCGGCAAACCCATCTGTTCACGCAGGGAGTCCTTGAGCTGGATACCCCGCGAGGCGCCGGGTACGAGTTCCAGTACGCCCTTCCTCTGCAGCGCCCGCAAATGTTCCTCGGCGGCATTGGCAGACTTGAAGCCGAGCTCGCGAGCGATCTCGGCGCGCGTCGGCGGCATCCCGGTCTCGTTGATAAAGTCCTGGATCATATCGAGAATTTGCGATTGTCTGGGGGTCAGTTCGCGCATTTGATCATACCCTGTATGGATTCACAGTAGCTGCGATTATATACAGTACTTTAATCAGTGCAAGCGTTTATCGCCGGGTACCGCTAAAGACGTGCAGGCCGTGCCGGCAGGCGGCAGACGAATGACAATCATTCGCACCGGTGACCGGCACGACAACCGACTTTCATATCGCCATCGAACGACAAAGAACAATAAAAACAGTGATCTTCATTGCAGCTAGCCGCTATTTGCGAAATAATCCGCCTGCAGTTTTTCCCAACCAGAGGAACCTTAGACAATGAAGAAAACCGCACTCAAAGTAAGCGCACTGGTGCTTGCAGCTGCACTGGTCACGGGCTGCGCCAACACGGCGGAGATCGAGGCGACTGCCAACAAGGCTGCTGCCGACGCATCTGCCGCTGCTGCGGCCGCCGAGTCTGCCCGCGCTGCTGCTGATCGTGCTGCCCAGGCTGCTGCTGCAGCTCAAAGCACTGCAGACCGGGCTATGTCAGCTGCAACCGAAGCACAGGCTTGCTGCGAAGCAAACCGCGAAAGCATGGAGCGCATGTTCCAGAAATCGATGTCGAAGTAGCACAAGACTACAACAAGACATTAACGACTTATTCAGACGCCGCGCTTGTCGCGGCGTTTTTTATGCCCGTTCCGGCCGCAGCCGGTATACCGTCGGAACGCTCGATGAGCAGTTCGACCTCGTCCCAGTCGAGCGAACCGACGCGACTGCCGGTGACGGCAATGAACTGTTCCGTCACGTAGGTCAGCGGATCTTTGGGCTGCGCCGTCACCTCGACCTCTGCGCCTGCATCCTCGCCCGTATCGACGTCGATGTCCGCGGGAACCAGTTCCTAGTTGCAGTCCATTACCACGCTCTCGAGAACCGGGTGCACCTCCATCACGAGTTCGTCGCCGAACCAGCCGATCTTCACGGGGGCGTTGATGATGCGTACCGGCGTGTTCACACTCACGGTCGAAAACAGGTACTCGATGTCTTCGGGGAACATGCGGATACAGCCGTGCGTCACGCGCATGCCGACGCCCGCGGGGCGGTTGGTGCTGTGAATGAGGTAACCGGGCAATCCGAGCCGCATTGCGTATTTGCCGAGCGGGTTGTCCGGCCCCGGCGGCACGACTCGCGGCAGCGGCCGCCCATCGGCCTCGTGTTCGTCGCGCACCGACTGCGGCGGATACCAGCTGGGATCCTTCACCTTCGAAACGACGCGGGTCAAACCGAGCGGCGTTTCCCAGTCCATGCGCCCGATGCTGATCGGGTACGTCATCACGTACGCCGGCTCGCCATCGACCGGTTCCGGGTAATAGTAGAGACGGTACTCCGCGAGATTGAGCACGATGCCACGGCGCGGCCCGGGCGGTAACACGAAACGCGTGGGCAACACGACTTCGGTACCCTCTCCCGGCACCCAGGCGTTGACGCCGGGATTCGCATGCACGATATCGTGATAGCCGAGCCCGTTACGCCGCGCAATGTCGATGAGGGTGTCTTCCTCCCTCGCCGTCACGGTCGCGACGGCACCAACGACGTCATAGCCTTCCGGCGGCAGCTCGTAGATTTCCGCACGCAGCGACGCTGCAAACAATGCACCGACGACGGTGATCGTGATACGCGATGCACTCATTGGCCGACCTCTTCATGCTCGATCACTTCGGTCTCTGTCTCGCACGCGAGCAGCCATGCCTGCATGGCTTCGCTCTGCAACACGCGATCCGCGAAACGCCGGGCGGATTCCGGAAGGTTGATCCCGTAGGTGCGGAACCTGAGAACTACGGGAGCGTACATCGCGTCCGCGATGCTGAACTCGCCGAACAGCCAGGGCCCGGTGTCGCCGTAGCGCCGGCTGCAATCCGACCAGATATCGAACACGCGGTCGATGTCGCGCGCCAATGCGTCGGGTAACGAGACGCGACGACCCATTGCGCGGCAGTTCATCGGCATGCGCGAGCGCAACTCCCCGAAACCGGCATGCATCTCCGCACTGATGCTCCGCGCATGCGCCCTCGCCGTGGCGTCCTCCGGCCAGAGCTTCTTCCCGGGCCAGCGCTCGGCCACCGTTTCCGCGATCGCGAGCGAATCCCACACGGCGATGTCGTCGAGCAGCAGCGCAGGCACCTTGCCGGCCGGACTGAACTCGGCGATCTGCCGCGCCGTGTCTTCGGTATCCAGGGGAATACGATGTTCATCGAAATCGATGTCGGCTTCCCGCAACAGGAACCACGCCCGCAAGGACCACGACGAGTAGTTCTTGTTGCCGATAATCAGTTTGGGTTTCATAGCTGTATTCGCTTAAAGGAAGTTGCCGTAAGCCCCGTGACGCACGCCGCCGCCATGGTAAACCATCGATGTGTAAGCCGTCGCGTCCGATTTCACGTATTCATTGACCGGTCGCCGGGACGCCGGTAGCCTGTCGCTTCGCTCGCGGCCTGAATTGCACATGAGCCTCAGAATATCCTTCGAACTCAGCGACAGTGACCTGCGCTTCTTTCGCAGCGCGCTGAAAAGATCGCGCGACGTCGTACGCAGCGCGGACGAGTCCGAAATCACCGACGCCATCCGCGGCGTCATCGACGATATCCGCAAGCGCGAACCCCTGCCCGACTTCGTCGCATTGCGGCTGCCTGAACTCGAATCGATGTTGCAGATGCTCGGCGACGACGAATGGCGGTTGCCCGTGGCGGACCGGGAACGGATCCTGTCCGCATTCGTGTATTTCGGCGATCCCGAAGACATTCTTCCTGACGAGATTCCGGTCATCGGCTACCTCGACGACGTCATCATCCTGGAACTCGTGGCGCGCGAGCTGCAACACGTGCGCGAGGCCTACGAGGACTACTGCCGTTACCGCGACGCAGTCGACCGCGAGCAGGAAGGCATCGATGCAGCCGTGCGCCGTGACCGTCTCGATCGCCGGCGACAGCAACTCCATCAGCGAATGCGTCGGCGGACGGCACGATTCCGGAAAGCCAATCTCTGGTAGGTGATCGCCGGGCGGCGGACTACAGCCGCATCAGTATCGAGCCCCAGGTAAAGCCACCGCCGAACGCTTCCATCAGCACGAGCTGGCCCGGCTTGATGCGGCCGTCGCGAATTGCGACGTCGAGCGCCAGCGGCACCGAGGCGGCAGACGTGTTGCCGTGATCCTGTACGGTGACGATGACTTTTTCCATCGGCAGGCCGAGGCGCTTGGCCGTCGCCTGGATGATCCGGATGTTGGCCTGGTGCGGAACCAGCCAGTCGAGCTCTTCCTTGCTGATGCCGGCCGCCTCGAGCGCCTGCAATGCGACGTCACCGAGCTTGCTGACGGCCACCTTGAAGACTTCCTTGCCGGTCATCATGATCGATGCTTCGTCGGTACCAGCCTTGGCGAGGTTGTGCGATGCGCCGACCGGGTAATAGAGCAGGTCCTTGTACTGGCCGTCTGCGCCGAGGTGCGTGGTCAGAATACCCGGCCCGTCGGACGGCTTGACGATCACGGCGCCGGCACCGTCGCCGAACAGCACACAGGTATTGCGGTCCTTCCAGTCCACGAGCTTGGTGATGCACTCCGCGCCGATTACCAGCGCGCACTTGACCTCCCCGGCCTTGATGAACTTGTCGACGGTGGTCAGTGCGTAGATGAAGCCGGTGCAGGCCGCTTCCATGCCGATGGCCGGGCATGCCGGTATGCCCAGCCGGTGCTGCACCAGGGTCGCAATGTTCGGGAAGATCAGGTCGGGCGTCGTCGTGCCTATGGCGATGAAGTCGATGTCGCCCGGTTCGATGCCGGCATCCTCCATCGCCACCCTGGCAGCCTCGACACACATGTCGGACGTCGTCTGGTCCGGCGCCACCGCGTGCCGGCGCTCGACGCCCGTGCGGCTGCGAATCCACTCGTCGGTCGTATCGACCATATTTTCGAGATCAAAATTCGTAAGGATCTTTTCCGGCAGGTAACGACCGGTTCCAACGATCTTCGAGTAAATCATGCGGCTTCCCGTTGCAGCAGATTGCCGATCTGCTGTGGCACCCCGTTGCGAAC
>DATIUU010000189.1:0-6900 GCA_035466635.1 Woeseiaceae bacterium | reverse complement strand
TGGATCGCGTCCGGGTCGATGCGGTCCGTCCACTGCCTGAGCACGGCGAACGTATCGTCCTCGGAGCGCGGATGCGTGATCATGGAGATGCACATGCGGTGGAACGGGCTGTTTGCCGGGTCGGCGGCGACGATGTCGATGATCTCGCGCATCGGCACGGCGGGCCAGTCGACGCGGATGAAGTTGCGGTCGGCGTAGTCGCGGTCGGCCTCCCGGTGCCTCGCGAGCCCGCAATAAGCGCAGTTCGCGCGGCAGCCTTCCGTGTAGGTGAGCAGCAGGTTGAGACAGCGCGTGCATTCGCAACCGTGCATGCGGCCGCTCATGATGCCGAGCGTAATCGCGGCAGCCGTCGACAGCTGCACGTACTGGGGGGACTTCATGTGCGGCGCGAGAATGTTGTTGTTCGGCAGGTACACGCCCTGCGGCGGCACGTCGTTGGCCTTGACGTTGCGGCCGTTGCGCCGCTCCGCCGGAGTCTTCCGCGGGTAGCGCGGCTGCATGGCCTCGAACGAGTTGTGGTCGCCCTGCGCACTGGCGCCACCCGTTGCCGGCGTCGACTTCTGTTCAATACAGCTCATAGGTAAGGAAACCCCCGGTGTCTCAGGCCGCGCACGAGCGCGCGATGGATAGGTTGTTGCCGCTGCCCAGCTTGATCGAGCAGCAGGAATGCGCCTGCGTGAACGGCCGGCCGATCGTGTGCGCGACGGAAACCGCGCCGTCCGCCGGAAACGCGATGCCGTCGAGGCCGGCCATGATGGCGTAGGCGTCGGTGACGCGTTTGTGCATGCCCGGCGGCCGTGCACAGCCGAGCAGCACCTGCTGGTCCGGCAGCCGCGCGCGTGCTGCGCCGAAAATGCGGCCGACGTCGGACGTGTCGGGCGTGACGAAGCTGCCCGGCCTGGCGTAGAACGGCATGATGACGACGAGCACCAGCGCGGTGACCGGGTAACGGCTCACCATGTCCAGCGCGTTCGCCTCGCCCAGGATGTGCCCGTAGTGCAAGCCGATGACGATGTGCGGCGTTACCTCCATCGAAGTCGAGCAGAGTGCCGCCAGCGTCTCCTCGAAATCGTCGACGGCGCGATCGAGGTTGTAGACCTCGTTGATCGTCTCCTGCGCGCCGATCACGTCCATCATCACGGTATCGACACCCGCCGCTTCCATGGCTTTCGCGCGCCGTTCATCGAGCAGTGCGCTGTGGATCGCCACCTTCAGCTGCGGGTAGTCCTGTTTGAGCTTCTCGACGACCGGAAGGTAGCGGCCGTAATTGATCTCGTTGCGCTTGTTCGAGCCACCCGAGAGCAGGAAGCCGTTGAGGCCTTCCGTCTCGATCATGTGCCGCACCTTGCGGTCCAGTATCTCCGGGCGCGTCGCCGGAATCATCGGCTCCAGGATCTTCTTCTGGCAGTGATCGCAATTGAGCCCGCAGGCGGCCGCGGTGATCGAAAATGCGGGGAAGCTGTTCTTGCTGCAGCCGCTAAGTTCGGAGCTCTCGTATTCCTTGAACGTGGGCGTGGAAAACCGGATGGGCCGCGCCTCGACGGCCTGTGCCCGCTCCTCGAACGCGTCGACGAGCGCGCGGTCGAACTCCGCGTCCTCGAGGTCCTCGATGTCGGCCAGCGCTTCAAACCATGTCATAGCCAATTTCCCCGGATGCTGTCTGCGAGTGACTTTACCGAATCCCGCACCGTGCCGGGATTCGGGCTGTCCGCAAGCGTGTCGAACCAGCGCACGTCCACATCGTCTTCATCGACCAGGTCGCATTCCATGCCGCGCAGCAATTCGACGGCCTGCTGCGGCAGCTGGTCCGGAATCGCGTGGCCGCTGATCCGGCCCCACAACCCGGCCCAGTATCGCGTCACGGTCCACGGATTATAACCGCCGCCACCGACGATCACGCTCGGCAAGCCGAGCGCGAGCAGCCGGTCGACCGCCTGCCAGAGCGCGACGTTGGACAGCATCATGGTAGACAGCGGGTCTCCGGCAAGGCAATCCGCGCCACAGCAAATCACCAGCGCCTCCGCGCGCACGCCCGCGGCGAGTGGCAGCACCGCGGTTTCCATCACGTACCCGAGTTCGCTGTCATTGAAGGCTTTCGGCACCGGCAGGTTGAAGGCGCCGCGCTTCGGGTAAGACACCGTGCCGCTGTAAGGCCAGCGGTAATCCTCGTGAATCGACAGCGTCGTGACGCGCGGCTCGTCGAAGAAGGCGATCTCCACGCCGTCGCCGTGATGCGCGTCGAGATCGACGTAACAGACCTGCTCCAGGCCGGCGTCGAGGAAGGTCTTGATGGCAAAAACCGGGTCGTTGAAATAGCAGAAACCGCAGGCCCGGTCGGCGCGGCCGTGGTGGGTGCCGCCGGAGGGATGAAACACGGTGTGTCCCTCGAGCGCCAGCTGCGCGGCCAGGATGGAGCCGCCGACCGTCCTCGCTGCCCGGTCGAAGACGCCCTCGAACAGCGGGTTCTCCAGCGTGCCGATCTGGTAGCGCTCCCGAACGTCGCGCTCGACCCGGCCCGTGGCATCGGCGTGGCGCAGGGCCTTGACGTAAGCGCGGTCGTGGAACTCCAGCAGTTGTTCGATGCTCGCCGGCTCGCAGGCACGAAAGCTGTCGCCCGGCAGCCAGCCGAGAATCCGCGCGAGATCCGTGACGGCGGAGTGGCGGATAATTTTCAACGGGTGGTTGTCCCCGAAAGCGGCGCGCCGGAAGGCGTCGCTGCCGACGAAGATCGGCAGCGGCACGGCATGACGCATATCGACCGGGCTCACTGTCTGGGTATTGTGCACGCGCTTGGGACCGAAAATGGATAATCTCGGTATCGAATGGATCGAGAATATTCCATTCAACTAATAAAGACAATTATGATATTCTAATGCGCTTCGTATCGCGCCCGACGCATCGATTCCAGAGGGGAATAGCAGCAATGTCCAGTGAAGCACAAACCATCGTAAGCGGGGCGCCGGTTGCGGCTCCCGAAACCAAGAGCATGACCATCATCGTGACCAAGGGTTCGCTCGACTGGGCGTACCCACCGTTCATACTCGCCACCACGGCCGCCGCCATGGGCCTGCCGGTCACGATGTTCTTCACGTTCTACGGCCTGCCGCTGTTGTTGAAGAAGCTCGACCTGCAGTTGACCGCGGCGGGCAACCCGGCGATGAAAATGCCGATGATGGGTGCCCACATGGGGCTGCCGAACCTCCTCACGGCCATCCCCGGCGTCGACGCCGCGTGCTCGAAGATGATGAAGAACCTCATGAACAAGAAGGGTGTCGCGTCCATCGAGGACCTGCGTGAGCTCGCCATCGATGCCGAGGTACGCATGATCGCCTGCCAGATGACGATGGACCTGTTCGAATACTCCCTCGACGACATGATCGAGGGTCCGGAACTCGGCGGCGCGGCGACCTATATCGAGTGTGCGACGAAGTCGGACATCAACCTGTTCATCTAACCGAAACGACCAACCACATAAGAGCGGAGCAACGACAAATGGCGGACCATACGCTTGATGCAAAAGGGCTCAACTGCCCGTTACCCATCCTCAGGGCGCGTAAGGCACTGAAAGAAGTGCCGGCCGGTGGAACGCTGGAAATACTCGCGACCGACCCGGGATCCGTTGCGGACTTCGAGGCTTTTTGCCGCCAGACCGGCAACGAACTGGTCGAGCATTCGCAGGACGACAAGGTGTTTCGCTTCATCATAAAGCACACCGCGGCATAACCCCTGCCGGCGCAGGGCGTCCGGACGCCCTCCCGACGCCCTGCGCTGCGCATACAACAAAAGGCCTCGCGACCCATGGCCATTGCTCCTGGACTGATACTGGCCATCGTTCTGGCGTTCGGTGGACAGTTTCTCTCGGACTTCATCGGCGTAACGCTGATGGGTCTGCCCAAAAGCCCGATCAGCGCCATCATGATGGCGATCCTTCTCGGGATCATCGTTCGCAACACGATCACCCTGCCCGCCTCGTTCCAGCCCGGCATCCGCTTCGGGCTGGTGCGCATACTGCGGCTCGGGATCGTGCTGCTCGGCATTCGGCTGAGCCTCGGCGAGGTCGGCACGATCGGCGTACAGGCCCTCCCGGTGATCATCGCGGCCGTCGTTTCCGCCCTCCTGATCGTCACCTACCTCAGCCGCAAGCTGGGACTGAGCCGCAAGCTCGGCACGCTGCTCGCGGTCGGCACGAGCATCTGCGGAGCGACGGCGATCGTCGCCACCGCGCCGACCATCGCCGCGAAGGATGACGAAGTCGCTTACTCCGTCGCCTGCGTCACGCTGTTCGGCGTCATCGCGATGCTCGTCTACCCGTTTGCCGCCAACTGGCTGTTCTCCGGCGACACCTTCAAGGCCGGCCTGTTCCTCGGCACGTCCGTGCACGAGACCGCGCAGGTGGCGGGCGCGGGCCTGGTCTACCAGCAGTACTACGGCAATCCGCAGGCGCTGGACGTGGCGACGGTCACCAAGCTCGTGCGCAACCTGGGCATGCTCATCATCATCCCGTTGATGTCGATCCTTTATCACCGCAGTTCCACCGAGGGTACCGAAGCACCGAAGTGGTGGACGATGATTCCCCTGTTCGTCGTCGGTTTCGCCTGCATGAGCCTCGTCCGCACCGTCGGTGACATGGGCGACCTGGCGTTCGGTTTTCTGCCGCCCGAACAGTGGAAGGAGATCGTCGGTCTCACCAAGGACATCGCGGAAATCTGCCTCGCTATCGCGATGGCGGCTGTCGGTCTCGGTACCAGCATCAAGGGCCTAGTCAGCATCGGCCTCAAACCACTTGCCATGGGACTCGTCGCTGCGCTGCTCGTCGGTGGTGTCAGCGCCACGACTATCTCGCTGCTCTACTAGACGAGGAGTGCCATCGTGTCGCAGAAGAAACGCGGACTTCACGAACTCTACAACGAAGATCCCATTGCCGCCGACGAACTCGTGTGGGGCCGCAGGAGCGACCCGCTGACGCGCAGGGGATTTCTCACCAAAGGCGGCCTGGCCGCCATGTCCGCCGCGGTCGGGGCGTCGATTCCCTTTGCCCACCTCATGCCGGGCGGGCTGATACCCGCGGCGCTCGCACAGAGCGACGAGCCGTTCATGATTCCCGGCAAGGAAGACCTCATCGTACTCAACGACCGGCCGATCAACGCGGAGACGCCTGCGCACCTGCTGGACGACCGCGTCACGCCGGCAAAGTACCTGTTCGTGCGCAACAACGGCCGGGAACCCGCGCTGTCGAGCATCGATCCCGCTGCCTGGACACTCGAGATCGGCGGTGAGTCGGTGGAGCGCACGGCATCGTTTTCGCTCGCGGAACTGCAGAAGACGTTCAAGCATTACACCTACCAGCTGCAGATCGAGTGCGGCGGCAATGGCCGCAGCGAATTCGTGCCGCCCGCCTCCGGCAACCAGTGGTCGGTCGGTGCCGTGGGCTGCCCGGAGTGGACGGGTGTGCGCCTGAAAGACGTGCTCGAGCACGTCGGCATCAGGGACGACGCGGTCTACGTCGCGTACTACGGCAGCGACAAGCACCTGAGCGGCGATCCGTCCATGGTGCCGATCTCCCGCGGCGTGCCGATCAGGAAGGCGCTGGAGAAAGAGTCGCTGATCGCATGGGCGATGAACGGCGAGGACATCCCGCACCTGAATGGATATCCGCTGCGCCTCGTGTGCGGCGGCTGGCCGGCCTCGGTGAGCGGCAAGTGGCTCAGCAGGATCGTCGTGCGCAACCAGGTGCACGACGGCCCCAAGATGACGGGCTCCTCGTACCGCGTGCCCTGCGAGCCGGTTGCACCGGGCAGCGAAGTGCCGGACGACAAGATGTGCATCATCGAGTCGATGCCGGTGAAATCGCTGATCACGTATCCGAAGTCCGGCATCGAACATGCGCTGGACGAGACGCTGTCGCTGCGCGGGCACGCGTGGGCCGGCGACCACTCGGTGCGCACGGTTCACGTGTCCATCGACTTCGGCGGCACGTGGCAGAAGGCGAGACTCGAACGCCCCGTCAACCGCCTGGCCTGGCAGCACTGGCAGGCCGACGTCGCGTTTCCCGAGCCCGGTTACTACGAGGTATGGGCGCGTGCCAGCGACAGCGAGGGCCGCTCGCAGCCGATGGTATTGCCGGGCTGGAACCCCAAGGGTTATCTCAACAACGCATGCCACCGCATCGCGGTGCAGGTCGCCTGATGCGATTCGTCACCGTCCTCGCAGGCGTCCTCGCGTTCGCGGCGACCGCGCAGGCCGCCGCAGAAGAACCGCAACTCGACCCGTTCACGGGGCTCAGGATGACGGGCGACTGGCAGCTGGTGCGCAACAATTGCGTGGGCTGCCATTCCGCAAAGCTCATCACGCAGCAGAGCGGCACCGAAGCGCACTGGCTGGAGCTGATCCGCTGGATGCAGGCAAAGCAGAACCTGTGGCAGTTCGAGCCGGAGACCGAGAAGAAGATCATCGCTTATCTCGCGGCCAACTACCCGCCGCAGGAGAACCGCCGCAGGGCCCCGATACCGCCGGACCTGATGCCGCCGAACCCGTACGCGCCGTCGTTGCAGGACGGCGAGTAGGCGCCCGGGCGGCCCTTACGGCGCCGATCCGGACTTAGCGGGCGCTTATAACCCTTTGGAATAAGCGCATAGCGAACGCGTCTTGGGGCTTCGTTGCCTCGCGATCCCGCGCCGATACACTCGGCGCAATGAGCACACACACCTCGCAACACGCAGGCTGTTCGGGCGCTGCAACCGTCACCGAACTGCGCCCCGGCCGGGCCCTGCCCGGCAACGACGAGCGCGGCATCTTCGACAGCATCATCGAGCTGGCGCCCGGCCCCGACAACCCGACGCCCATGGTCCGGGTCAGCCGGCGCATGAACCCGCACGCGGACCTCGAGGTGCTGGTGAAACT
>DATIUU010000188.1:0-14288 GCA_035466635.1 Woeseiaceae bacterium | reverse complement strand
TCTTTTCGACGCCGGGCCAGGCCGGTTCGAAGTTGCGGTTCTCGTAAATCCGCGCCAGCAACTCGCCGGATGCGACCTCGAACCCGTTGGCGGCCAGGTGCCCGGTTTCGCGCAGCTGCTCGATCTCGGCGCGGATCGCCTCCTGGACCCCGGGTTCGGCGGCAAACGCCGAAAAGCCCGCCAGCACTAGCAAAATCGCCAGTCCGTGCTTCGATACCGTGCTCATCCTGAACCTATCTCCTGCCGGATTTGTGCGCTGATTGGCAGTTCCCGGCCGCCATGATGCTAGAATTTTGACGCGTATCAATATCCGGGACACCCCTCCAGACGATGACGAAGCACTCGAAGCGATTACTGGTCCTGACCGCCGTGCTGAGCGTGGCCGTCATGGGCAGCATGATCAAGCCGACCAAGGTCCGCGCGGCGGACGCCCGCCAGCTGTCGTTCTACCACACGCACACGCACCGCAGCATCAGCGTCGTCTATTACCAGAACGGCGAGTACGTGGGGTCGGCCCTGGACGAGATCAACCGCTTCCTCAAGGACTTCCGCACCGGCGACGTCACCGAGATCAACCCGGAGCTCCTGGACCTGCTGCACGACGTCCGCAACGAGCTCGGCAGCGAACAGGCCTACGAGGTGATCTCAGCGTACCGCTCGCCCCAGACCAACGAGATGCTGCGCGCAACGACCAACGGCGTCGCGAAGAAAAGCCATCACGTGAAAGGCAACGCGATCGACGTGCGGCTCCGCGGCGTGCAGACCAGGACGCTCCGGGAGACCGCGCTGCGCATGGAGCGCGGCGGCGTGGGCTACTACCCGACGTCCGACTTCGTGCACATGGACATGGGCCCGGTCCGGCAGTGGTAGTGCGCTAGGGGTCAGGGCGCTTCGACGACCGAGATGGCCACGGCTTCGGTCACCCGCATGCGCACTTCGTCCCCGACCTTCACGTTCGCCAGATCGATATCGTCCGCGACCCTGATCGCGGACTGAAAGCCGTCCCCGCCGCGCAAAGTCACCACCCTCGAGGCCGTGTCGATCGCATCGATCGTCGCGGCAACCATGTAGGTATCGGCCATGGCCAGGCCGGGTCTATCGCCCGGCGGCGCGAGCTCGACGAGGCCCACGTCGCCCGGCGCCGGCGTACCCGCGGGTGCCACGAATACGGCCACGGACTCGAGGTACTCGGTGACGATGCGGTCGCGCGGTTCGATCTGCTCGAAGTTGGCGACCATGTCGCCAACCACGAACGTGTGGATCTTGCCGCTGGCGTCCACGACCCTGATTTCGCGGGTCTCCCTGTTGACGGACTCGACGATCGCCTCGCGGCGCGCCGTGCTCGTGGTGACCCGCCCCGGGATCGACACCGACGACACGTCGTCGACCGGCAGGTCGACCATGAAGTCGGATTCCGTGACGAACGCGATTTCCTGCACGTCGGGCCTGGAGAACTCGCTCGCCGACAGGTAGATGCGAATCTCCTGGGTGGGCGCCAGGTCGCGCGGGCGGACGTTCCGGTTGCCGATCCTGATCCGGGTGGCGGGGTCCGGCCGCACGGTGAAGGTGTGGTCGGTCGCCGGCAGGTGCAGCGTTATGGTGTTGCCGCGCACGCGCCGCACCTCGGCACGGAACAGCCCGTAGAGTTCGCCGTCGCGCTCCACCACGCCCTCGCAGGCGCCGGCGAGATTCGGGAATCGCTCCCGCGCCTCCTGGGTGGGGATGAAGTCCCTGCAGCTCAGCTGCGTCATCTCCTGGCCGCTCGCGTTCGACGACAGCAATGCCGTCGCCAGTATCAGTGCACACGCGGTCGTTCTCATTCGGTGTCTCCTTTCCTGGTGCCGGCAGCCAGCGCTGCCGCGCATGTGATCCTCGTTACCCGAGCTGGGCAATAATGTCGTCCGACAAGGTTACGAAAATGCGAAAGCTGTCGTCGGCGGCGAGTTTTTCCCCGATGAGCATGTCGAACGCCTCATTCTGCAGCGCCCGGACCTGCCGCACGGCGGCGGCTCTTTCGACCGCCGAGCTTCGCTCGCTTACCGAATCGCGGATCGCCATCACTTCCTTGTAGAAACGGTCGATGCGGTTCTTGCGCCGCCGATTGTAGATCTGGACGACGGCATAGCCGCCGCTGATCAGACCGATGACCAGCGTCACCAGCACCTCCGCGACGCCCGAATAGCGCTCGTAGAACGTCGGCGCGTCGCGCTGCTTGAATGCCTGGGCACCGGGATGCAATACGAATGCCGAGCCCGAGGCATCGAATTCCCGGGTGAGCTTCTGGAAAAGCAGCGGCCGCGTCGCGGCAAGCGCGGGCTGCAGGCGGCGCATCTCGTCGATCAGGTCGTACACCGCCGACTCGTCCAGGTCGGGCCGGGAGACGAGCAGCTTGTCGACGGCCAGCGTGAGCACGGGCTCTTCCGGTATGTCGCCGTAAGTGCCTACCGGGATGACGAACGGCTGGAGGCGCGGATTCAGCAGCAACGCGCGGTCGATCGCCGACCCGGTGCCGATCTCGTCCGGCGAGCCCAGGCTCATGAAGCGATACTCGCCGACAGCGCCGAACTGTTCGAGAATCGCGCGCACCGCGTCGGGCGAGATGGGCATGTACAGCACGCTGACATCGGGCAGCACCTCGGGGCCCGTGACGAAGTTGATCTCCTCAGCCCGCAGTGCCATGCCCTCGAGGACTTCGTGGAGCATCTTCCGGGACGCGGAACCCACCGGGCCGGCATTCACGGTGGCACCGCGCAACAGCTCTTCGGTAGTGCCGGCCGGCCGGTCCTTCCGGTACAGGATATGCAGCACGGTCGGGTACAGCGGCATGACCGTGGTTATGCCCTTGCGGTAGCGTTGCGCGTTGGACGTGAGAGCGAGATCGGCATGGCCCGCCGCGAGCGCATCGAGCGGCGTCTCGAACCCGGCGGGCAGCGGCACGACTTCGATGCGGTGCCGCGAGTTCTGCTCGAAGCTCTCGGCCAGCTTCATGGCAATGTCCTTATCGAAGGTGAGCGCCGGGTCGAGCAGCCGGAACGTGCTGCGCCGCTCTTCGCACCCGCCCAGCGACACGATGCAACTCAGCAGCAACGCGCAAAATCCCATCCTGTCAGTCATCCTCGACCTCATCTGAAGCGCAGGATGGCAAACACGATGGGGCCGTAGTGCCTGAGTTTCAGCGAGCCCCGGAGGTACGCATCGGACGAATCGAGATTCATCTGGTAGATGTTATAGCCGATCCCCACGCCGAGCGAATCGCCGAAATAGTGATTCACGCCCACGTACAGGTTGTTCAGGGAGCCGGAGTAATGGTCGAACTCCATGCGGAACAGCTGCAGGTTGGCGTGAAGGTCCGTCTTCGCGCCGAGCGCCAGGCTGCCGTAGACACCGATCACGGGAAGCGGCGTGTTGATCGAGGTCTCGACCTGCTGCCCGGTATCCGGCGCCACGACGTCGGCCTGGTAGTTGGTGACATGGACGCCGGCGAGGACCCCGAGCTCCTTCTGCGGGTCGTTCATGAGGGAGAAACCGTAAGCCACTTTGGTCACGCGCAGCTCCGCATCGATGTCGACGCGGGTACCCGCGGAGAATACCTCGTCGCCGAGCCGTACGTCGGTGAGGAGCGTCGTCTCGGAATCCCGCCCGAGTTCGAAATGACCGATCTCGATGCGGTGAAAATGAGCGAACCGGACCACACCCTCGAAATGAACGACGCTGTTGCGACGGTTCACGCCGAGGACATCCTCGACGTCCAGCGCTACGCGTCCACCACCCCCCTCGACCGGCCGCTGGATGATCGTGCTGTCGACCCGGCTCCGGTAGACGCCTGCGCGGAACTCGAAACCCGTGCCCCTGAATGAATCCCCGTCGTAATCAAGGCCGCGAAATATGTCGTTGTTGTAAGCAATG
Source organism: Woeseiaceae bacterium (assembly GCA_035466635.1). Taxonomy (GTDB): domain Bacteria; phylum Pseudomonadota; class Gammaproteobacteria; order Steroidobacterales; family Woeseiaceae; genus UBA1847. Next base: position 10,382 of record DATIUU010000188.1, on the reverse strand, counting down.
CCGACAGTGCCGGACCAGATCGAGTCCTTGTCGACGATGGGGCTGGCCGTGATTTCCGATCCCAGCCATTCGTGATTCACCGATACCGACAACAGCCATTGATCGTTGATCGCATACCCGGTACTGATCCCGGCCCTGACGTTCAGCGAGGCCCCCGGCGTGTACGGGTCGAGCCCCGGGATCCGCGCCGCTTCGGATTCCGATACGCCGTAGTAATAGCGATTGTGGGAGGCGCTGTTATGGAGGACGGTCACCGAGGGCACGAACCAGCCCCTCGAGTGCTCCCTGGGCAACGACACCTTGAACTCGGTGGTCGGGCCGCCGTAATCGCTGAATATCTCGTTGTACCACTTCAGCTCGAAGTGCACCGGCCAGCCGCGCCAGCCGACCAGCGGGGCCGCCTCGACCGTCCACTTGCGTACGTCGATGTCGGCGAACTCGTCGAGCAGCGTCGAGCCCGTGCCTTCCGTCCGAATCCGGGAAACCGCGCCGAGAATCCAGCCGGTGTCGTTCACCCAGCGGACGCCGACGTCGCCTCCCGAGAGGATCAGCCAGGAGTCGGTAAATGCAATGTGGCGAAAACTGGTCAGGAATGGAAAGGCGAAGCCGCTTCTTTCACCGCCCGCATAGGGGCTCTCGCTGGCGCTGTAGGCCAGTCCGAGCGCGTAGTCGTTGAGGTCGTAGTTGCGAATGTAGTCGAGGATGCTGCCCGCGTGCGTGGCGGGGGCCGCGAGCAGCAGGACGAGAACACGGCAACGCAACACCTATGGGCCCTCGACCGCGCAGCCGGTGAGCTGCCTGCCGTTGATGTCGACCGTCGCCACGCTCGCAGCGCCGCAACGCCCTGCAGGCGCCAGGCCTGACGCATCGATTGGCAACTCGGTTCTCACTGTGTGGCGTCTCTCATTCCGGCTTGTCGTGCGAGAGTTTTCCGTGGCTCATGAATAAGTATATAGTGACCTGCCACGTATATTGCGCCAGGCAGATCCAGGCCTCGCGGGACTGGAGAAACTCAATGTTAATCAACAGGTTTTGCGGAATTGCAGGCATCGCCAGCGTGCTGCTAATGGCGGCAGTCACGAGTGGTTGCGCGACCGGTAACATCCGTTCCGACTACGATCCTACAGCCGATTTCAGCCAGTACGAGACATTCAACTTCTTTCCCGACGCCGGCCCCGAGGAGACGGACTACCAGAGCTTTTTTTCCAGTTACATGATAGCCGCGATCACCCGTGAAATGCAGGCCCGCGGTTACACGATATCGGAAGACCCGGACATTTTGATCAACTTCAACGCCAACCTGCGTGAGAAGACCGACGTGCGGACCACGCCTGCGACGCCGATATACGGCAGCTACTACGGCTATCGCGGCGGCTTCTACGATCCCTGGATGGGCTACGGCTACGCGCAGGAAACGCACGTCTCCCAGTACACGGAAGGCACCTTCAATATCGACCTCGTGGATGCGCGCGCGAAAAAGCTCGTGTGGGAAGCCGTGGCCGTCGGTCGCGTGACCGAGAAAGTGCTCGAAGAAATGGAAGAACGCATCAATGCCGGTGTCGCGAAGGCGTTCGCCCAGTATCCGTTTGTCGCCGGCAGCGGTAAGCCGCTGCCGACGGGTAACTAAGCCTAGAGCTGGCTCTTCGGGATTATTCGCGCGAACCAGGCGGCGAATCGCTGGCCCCAGGTCGTCTCCGGCTCCTTGTCGTAGATGATCGCTTCGCCGTCCCTGTAGCCGCGCCAGCGGATTTTTCCGTCCTCGTTGAGGAACACTTCGAAAGCCTGGTCCCTGAGCGCTTCGTCGATCAGCACGGCATAGATCAGGGCGAGCTCGGAGTCGCGGATGATGACGCCGAGCTCCGTGTTCAGATTTGCCGAACGCGGATCGAAGTTAAATGAGCCGATGAACACTTCCTTGTCGTCGACAACGAAGGCCTTGGTATGCAGTGTCGCCTTTGCACCGCTCGCATCGATGAATTCCGTACCGGCGACGTCCGCATCGGGCCGCGCCTCAAAAATCTCGACACCCGCTTCCAGCAGCGGCTTGCGCGACGGCGCGTAGCCACCGTGCACCGTGAACTGGTTGTTCGCGGCGAGCGAATTGGTGATGACGATAACCTCGACACCGCGCTGCTCCAGGCCGGCCAGGCCTTCGACACCGCTTTTCGTCGGCACGAAGTACGGTGAAATGATGATCAACTCCCGTTGCGCCGAGCTTATGGACTCCACGAGGGGCGTGACGATCGAATCCGCCCCCTTCGCCCTGCCCTTGATGCCCTTATCCGGCGAATCGACGACGAGCTCGTAAGGCGCCCATTCGAGTAGGTTCCTGCCGGGCTCCAGGTATTGCAGGTAATTCACGCGCACGGCTTCCGCGTATTTCGAGTCGCGGATCTCCTCCATTGAGCGTGCAAGACGCTCGCGCAGTTCATTCAGTGCGGCTTCCGGATCGTCCAGCGCTTTCACGAAGGCCGGCACCGGGAGGGCGGTTTCGTGATTCCAGTAGGTGTCGAACATGTCGGACACTTCCTGCACCACCGGCCCGACCGCCATCACGTCCAGGTCGCCGAACTTCGCGTCTTCCCGCACGCCGAAGTACTCGTCCGCTATATTGCGCCCGCCGATGATCGTGACCTGGTTGTCGACGGTGAACGACTTGTTGTGCATGCGGCGGTTGATGCGCCCGAAACCGGTCACGGCACTCTGTGCCTTGCCGGCCGCACCGCGGTGAAACGGGTTGAATATGCGGATTTCGAAATTCGGGTGCGAGTCCAGCGCCGCCAGGCCGACGTCGTAACCGGACGTGAACATGTCATCGATGAGCAGCCGCACGCGCACGCCGCGATCCGCGGCCTGCAGCAGATTGTAAATGAAGACCCGCCCGACGATGTCGTTCTTGATCAGGTAATACTGGACGTCGATGCTCTTGTCCGCATGCTGCGCGAGCAGCAACCGTGCCGTCAGCGCATCCACGCCGTCATTCATCGGATAAAAACCGGACTGGTCCGGCGGATGCGCAGCAACGACCGGTTCGACCGTCTTGCCGAGACGGGTATCAGAGGTGTCGGGCAGGAAATAGGCCTCCTGCCTCGGGTAGTCGTAGTCGATGGTGGCACAGCCCGCCACCGAAAACAGGACGAGTGCGGCAAGGCCGGCGCGCGCTTTGTTTTTCACTCCAGACTACTCCGGTTGAGGCGGGCTCTCCAGCGCGAGATCCGGTAGCCGGCCGTCGAGTGCATTGAGCGCCTGAGTCGACACCTGCCCGCACGCATCGCCCGACTTCTGCACCCGGTCCCATAATCCGCGAGCGAGCAATGATAGCCCACCCGTTGCCACCGCGGCACCGCCGGTTATCAGGACGCCGGTCTCGTCGACCGCGAGGCGCGGTGACGCCAGTGTGCCGACGATCTGGATGTACGGGTTGACGAGTTCAGCGGCGCTGAAACTCACGAAGCGCCGCGGCGTCGTTCGTGCGCCGAGCCGGATCCTCTCGTTTTTCAGGTTCAATTCCGCTTGCGCCACCAGGCGAATTCTGGACGTGCTTACGAACACGCTGGGCGCTGCTTGGACCAGGCCGTCCGTGATGGTCAAGGGCACGATCATGCATTCGATGTCGGTATAGGGGTCAGTACTGCGGAAAGGATTGATGGTATTCAGGATCTCTTCCAGCGTGTCGCCGTAGATCGCCTGCATGAACTGGTTGCCCCTGGCAATCCGGCCGCCGCGACTATCGATATAGACGCCGCCATTGGCGTTGCCCGCCAATGCCCGAACCGTCGTGCCGGACGAACGCAGATTGACGTCAACGTCGTGCGTCATCGCCAGGTCCAGGCTTGATTCGGAGAGCCCGAGTGCCACTTGCCGGCCGACGAGCTGGATGTTGGCTCTCCCCGAATCACCGTCCGGCTCGAGCGACGCCCTGGCTGCGACCCGGCCGGCACGTGCATCAAAACGGAAGTCGCGAATGTCCACTGCGCCGTCCCGCAGCGCGGCGTCGAGCACCACGCTGGACATATAAAGATTGTCTCGTTGAAATTCGCCGATGTCGGCTGCGACAGAAACATTCACCTTCTTCATCGCGTCGAAGGGGATGACAGCATCGGGTATCAGGCGGCCGTCCGCGAATTCCGGCTGCGCCTCGCCCGGCGCCTCGAGGTCCTCGAGCAGGGACTGGTATACGAGCCTGTCCGAGCGCAGGTCGATGTCGATCTCCGGCACCTCGCCCTGGCGGATCAGCAGCGAACCCGCCATGTCGCTGTTGCCGATTCGGATAATGATATCCTCGGCCGCCAGCCAGCCGTCACCGCTCTGCGCATTTGCGGTCACCGAAAACCCCTGGTCATGAAACCGGCGGCCATCGACCGTGCCGAGCCTCGCAAGCGATGGAATGTCCAGCGCGAGGCTGAAGGTGGTGGCCGCCTTTGTTTCGGCCAGCTCGATGTCGCCACCCGCCGTTACCGTGGCATCGCCGACGAGGACATCCAGCTCGTCGAAGGTCCAGTGCGAACCGCGCAGCGTTGCGTCGACATCCACGGAGAACGGCTGCTCGAACGCCTCGAAGCCCTCGATTCCGCGGAGAATGCTGCGAACGTCGGGCCCCTTCGCCAGCAGGTCGAAGTCCAGATAACGCTGATCCCTGCCAACACCGACGGTCAGGTCGAGTTTTGCTTCGCCGGTTTCGCGCTCCAGCCTGACATTGCTCAACGCAATCGCGTCGGCCCGGAATACGATGCTGCCGCCGAGCTCGAAGGACCCCGGCCGGACCTCGACGTCGCCCAGCGACTCGACGAGTTCCTCGAACTGTTCGCCGCGCGCCGAAACATCGAACCGGGTTCCTGCGAGCATGCTTGCGGGGACGAGCAAACCCTCCCCGGAGACGCTCGTCGTGCCGAGCGACCCTGCTATGTCCGTAAAGCGAAAACCGTCATCCCGCACGCGCAGCCTGCCGTTGACCTCGTACGGTAGCGTCGGCACCGCCGTTGCCTCTGCAAACATCGACACGAGCTCAGCCAGGTCACCACCGGCTGCCTTTACCGAAACGTCCGTCCCCCGGATGCCGCCCTGCAGCGTAATCAAGCCGTCAACCTGCGCAGACATGCCATCGATTTCCATGGAGACAGGCCCATTGGTGCGAATGCCGTCTGCCGTATATTGCGCGGCGCCGGAAATCTCGGCCGGCGTATCGGGCATGTCGTCGACGCCGTAAGCCGCCGCCAGTCTCGACAGGCTATCCGTATTGAGCTGGACGTTGAATTCGGTGCCCAGGAAAGTGTCGGGGTCGCCGACGCTGCCGTCGCCGCGAAATTCGCCGAGCGAAGTCCTGGCCGTGAGTTCGAACACTTGCACGCCGTCCTCACGCATGTCGACGGTAAAGGCAGAAGAAAACGGGCCGCTGGCCGCACCGGGAAGTCCGGTGATATACCGGAAGCGCTCGATATCGGCACCCTGGATCTGCAGGTCGATCACGGCATCGTCGATGCCGGGAAAACGGGGGATAGTCGCGGATCCCTCGAACGTTGCATCGGCGAAGACCATGCTGGCTTCGCTGATGGTCAGGGCGTTGCCCCGGGATTCGGCATCGAACCTGAGCCTGTAGGGCGCCTCCCGGACCTGGTGTATCCCGACCAGGCGCAGGATGCGTCCGAGGTCGGGACCCGAGGATGTCGCCCTCAGCTTCATATCGCCGTAGCTCTGCAGGTCGGCAACCTCGCCGTAGGCGTCGATCCGGGTCAGCCCGAGGTTGCCTTTCAGCTCCAGCAGCAACGGGCCGTCTTCGACCGGATTCAACGTCCCGGACAGCGCGATGTCGCCTTCACCCTCCTCGCCGAGGCCGAGCATGCGCGTCAGGTCGTCGATATCCGGCCCGGAGGCCGCGAATTCGAATTCGGGCCTGCGAAGGTCGGCAATATCGTCGACACGGCCGTGCGCCGACAAGGTAAACGTGTCGAGCTGCGCGTCGAAATCGGCTTCGAAATCCTTGCCGGCGAGCAAGGCACTCCACGGTCCGAACGCACCGTCGATTTCGACCCGGCGGCCGTCGAGCGCGCCGCGCACGTCGAGGTCGAGGTAGTCGTCTTCACGGAGCGCCTGGCGGAAGTGCTCGATGACGAGGTGCAGCGGTCGATCTCGTTCGACGCTCTCGATATGCACCTGCAGCCGGTCGATGTCGACCTGGCCGAACAGGACGCCGAGCCCCGGCTCGTCGGCCTCTTTCCGCGCCCCGGGCTTCCCCGCTGCCGGCAGCTCCCAGTTCGGCGCCTTGTCACCGGGATTGAGCAACTGGATGCCGGTGTCGTCGATGTCGACAAGGCCGATGAGAACCGGCCCATTTACCAGCGACCAGAGATCGAAACGCACCTCGGCCCTGCCGACGGTGACCATGTCTTCCGACTCGGCCCACGCGGCATTGCCGAAACGAACGGCTTCGGCTATTACGGTCGTCTGCGCGCCAAGGTCGATACGGAATTCGCCGTCGATTGCGAAATTGCGGCCGGTCCGCTCCGTCACGAAGCGCTCGAGCTGCGGCTTGAATACACCGAGGTCTGCCGTCCAGAGCCAGCCGAGGACGAGCACGATCAGCGCGACCGTGCTGAACGTGATCCAGAATGCGATGCGTCGCCAGCGCATGGTTTTTGTTATCCGCGCGGCAAAAGACCGATGTTAGCAGAAGGGCTGAATGCTCAGGTGCCGATGATCTGCCGCGCCCAGCGCACGACCTCGCGCACCCGCGGCGAAGCGAGGTCGTAGGCCTCGTCGAAAGTCACCCAGCGCCACTCGTGGTGCTCCGGCTCCCCGGTATCGGGCGAGGGGCCCAGCACGACCTCTTCCTGGTCGGTGCGCGCCAGGAAATAACGCGCGGTCTTGCCGCGGCTGTACGGGCCCGTGTCCATGTAGCGTTCGCCCCACTCGAACTCCGTCGATGCAATCCCGGTCTCCTCGCGGAGCTCACGCACGGCCGCCTGCACGGGTTCCTCGCCCTCTTCCATGAGGCCCTTCGGAAAGTCCCAGTGATGCCACGCGCGCAGCATCAGCGTGACGTAACCCGCCCCGGTGGCCCGCGCCAGCACGACCCCGCAGGAGAGCTTGCCGTCGCTCAAGCCGCCGCCCCCCGGAGCACGTCCACCGGCGCCGAGTTGATGGCGCTGCGCGCGGCGAAGTAGCCGCTGGCGCACACGACCAGCAGCCCCGCGGCGACGCCGGCCACCCACAGCATCGCGTTGAACGAATACGGCAGGTCGAACAGCTGCGTGGCGAGCACCGCGGCGAGGATCGATGCGCCCGCCGAGGCGAGGATGCCGGCCGCCGCGCCGAGCGCGGCGAACTCCGCCATCACGCCCGCGAACACGACCCGCTTGCGTGCACCGAGCGCTCGCAGCATGGCGCTTTCGAAGCGGCGTTCGTCGATCGTGGACTGCACCGCTGCGAACAGCACGGCGATGCCGGCCGCCAGCGTGAAGAAGAACACCGCCTGCACCGCCATCGACGCCTTCTCGATGATGCCGCGCACCTGTTGCAGGATCGCGTCGAGGTCGATCACCGAGATCGTCGGGTGCTCGCGCACGAGATCGACGAGTGCCCCTTTCTCGTCGTCTTCGACGCGCGTGCTCGCGATGAACGTGGCCGGGTAATCGTCGAGCGCCCCCGGCGACAGCACGAGGAAGAAGTTGGGCATGAAGGAATCCCAGTTGATGCGGCGCACGCTCGCGATCTCCGCGTCGAGCACTTGCCCGGCGATCTCGAAGCGCAGCACGTCGCCGATGCCGAGGCCCGTCTCGATGGCCACGTCCTCCTCGACCGACACCAGCGGCGGCCCGTCGTAGTCCGGCGGCCACCACTCGCCCTCGAGCAGTTCGTTACTGCTGCCGAGTTCCCGTGCCCAGGAGAGGTTCTGTTCGCGGTTCACGAACCACTGCGCGTCCTCGGCCGGGTACTCGCGGTCCTTGACGGACTCGCCGTTGATCGTGGTCATGCGGGCCCGCACCAGGGGTGCGAAATCGGGCGCCGCCACGCCGCGCGATGTGAAGATCGCCTTGACCGACTCCGTTTCGCTGCGCTGGATGTTGATGAGGAAGTGGTTCGGCGCATCCTGGTCGAGCGTCTGCCGCCAGCCGTCGAGCAAATCGGTTCGCACCAGCGTCAGCAGCAGCAACACCGTGAGGCCCAGTCCGAATGCAACGACCTGCACGGCGCTGGCGCGGCCGCGCCGCGCGACGTTGGCGAGGCCATAGCGCCACGCGACCCCGACACCGGAGCGAAACCGCCCCATGGCCGCGACGAGGCCGCGGCCCACGAGGTACAGCGACGCGGCGATCACGATGATGCCGCCGAGCAGGATCACGAGCATCGCCGGGTCGCCGACGGACCGGTACAGGAGCGCCGCAACCGCGGCGAGCGACAGGCCGCCGACCAGGATACGCGACGGCGCAGGGGGCATGACGTCGTGGCGCAGCACCCTGAGCGGCGGCGTGTTGCGCAGCTGGATGAGCGATGGCAGTGCGAACCCCACGAGCAGCACCAGCGCGCTGCCGGATGCCAGCACGATCGGCATCGGCCCGGGATCGGGCAGGTCGCCGCTGATGATGTCCGCGAGTATCCACGACAGGATCTCCTCCGCGGCGAAGCCCACGACGCTCCCCGCGGCCACGCCGATGACCCCGAGCACGACGAGCTGCACGGTCGCCACCGAGATCACGAAGCCCTGGGTGGCGCCCAGGCTCTTCATCAGCGCGACGGTGTCCATGCGGCGCTGCGCGAAGCGCCGGGCCGACATCGAGATGGCGACGGCACTCAGCAACAGGCTGATGACCGCGGTCAGCGACAGGAAGCGCTTGGCCCGGTCCGCTGCGGCGTAGGCGCGCTCGCTGCTCTCTTCCGCGCTGCTGAGGCGCAGGGAGTCGGGCAACTGTTCCTCGATCGCCTCGTTGAACGCGCCCACCACGTCGTCGTCGCCCGCGATCAGGAGTGCGTAGCGAACCCGGCTGCCCACGCCGATCAGCTCCGTGGCGTCGAGATCGGCACTGTTCATCAGCAGCGTCGGCGCCAGCGAGGCGAAGCCGATGGACTGGTCGGGGCGGTAGGTGAGTACCGCGGCGATGCGGAATTCGGCTTCGCCGACGTACAGGGTGTCGCCGACGTCGGCGCCGACCCGCGCCAGCAGGGCACTGTCCGCCCAGACCTCGCCCGGCGCGGGAATACCGCCGGCCTCGCGCTGCTCACTGAAGAGCGCGTCGGAAATCCGTACCGCGCCGCGCAGCGGATAATCGGCGGTGACCGCGAGCAACGTGGTCAGCGCGCTCTCCTCACCCGCGAACACGACCGTCGGGAACGACGCCATGTCGGCGCTGCGCAGCCCGTATTCCGCGGCGAGCTCGCGCCAGGCGTCGGGAATGGGGTCCTGCGAACGCAGCCGCAGGTCCGCCGCCAGCACCTCGTTCGCCTGCCGCTCCACGGCCTTGCCGATCCGGTCCGTCAGGAAGCCGACGGCCGTCAGTGCCGCGACCGCGAGGACGACCGCCGCGAGCAACACGACGACTTCGCCCGAGCGCAGCTCGCGGCCGAAACTCCTCAGGGCGAAGGTCAGTGCCTTCATGCGGCGGCCAGGGTGTCGTCCACCAGCTTGCCGGCGTCGAGGCTCAGCATCCGCTCGCAGCGCCCGGCGAGCGCGTTGTCGTGGGTAACGAGCACGAGCGTCGTCGAGGACCGGCGGTTCAGGTCGAACATGAGTTCCATGATCGTTTCGCCGGTGCGGGTGTCGAGGTTGCCGGTCGGTTCGTCAGCGAACAGCACGGCCGGCTCGGCGGCGAAAGCCCGCGCGATCGCAACGCGCTGTTTTTCCCCGCCGGAGAGCTGGGAGGGATAATGACTCCAGCGCTCCCCCAGGCCCACCTGGTCGATGATGGCGCGGGCGGCGCTACGCGCGTCGGCGCGGCCCGCGAGCTCCAGTGGCAGCATGACGTTCTCGAGGGCGTTCAGCGACGGCACGAGATGAAACGACTGGAACACGAAGCCGACGCTCTCGGCGCGCACGCGGGCGCGCCCGTCCTCGTCCAGCTCGCCGAGGTTTACACCGTTCAGCGTGACATAACCTTCGGACGGCAGGTCCAGCCCGGCGAGCAGCGCCAGCAGCGTCGATTTGCCGGCCCCCGACTGGCCCACGACCGCCACCGATTCCCCGGGTGAGATCGAGAAACTAACGCCGGAAAGAATAGTCAGACTGCCCTCGGGACTGCTAACCTTTTTACCGATATTGTGTGCCGCAAGAACGGCGGCGGCGTCTGAATCACTCGACATGCGTAAATTTCTGGTCCTTGTTGCTCTGCTGACGGCCACCGGCGGCCATGCCGCCGACGTGCCGACGGTTCTCGTGTTCGGCGACAGCCTGA
>DATIUU010000187.1:0-3039 GCA_035466635.1 Woeseiaceae bacterium | reverse complement strand
GTAGGCCGAACAGACGACGTGGTGCTGGTGCCAGTAACACGGCGCGGACACCGTGTTCGACTGCAGCAGCGCCTCGGCATGTTCGGCACCGATGACGGGCTGGAAACGGTAGCTCTTCAGCAACGACCAGTTGATGAAGCGCAGCAGCGGCAGTCCAAGGAAATAGTAGAGCCGCCGCGCGGGCGTCAAACGGCGCAGCGACGCGCTGCTGCGGCGCGATTCGACGGAATCGAAATCGACGGGCTTGTGGTCGTCCAACGGACTTTCCGGCATTCGGGCGCAGCCAGTTTGCAGTAGCGGTCGAACGCCGGTCAATGTAGAATGCGCCTGCTTTCCGACAGGCCGGAGGCCGTCTCGCGTTCGATGATTGATAGCCGCTCAGCAGTTCGCAGGCCGCCGGGGCCGTCGGATCAGGTCCACCTGGGTATCGATCCGCAAACGCTCGTCACGCTGACGCAGGTCCGCGACGCGTACGGCGACATCGTCAGCATGCGCCGGCAGAACGGCCGCCTCGCGTATTTCATCAACGATCCCGCCGAGGTCCGCCGCATTCTCACGCGCAGGCACAGCCGTTACGTGAAGGGGCCGGGCTTCGAGCGCGTGAAGATGCTGCTCGGCAACGGCCTGATCGTCAGCGACGGCGACGCATGGCGTCGCTCGCGCACGATGATACAGCCGGCTTTCAGCCGCCAGAACGTGCATCGCCTCATCGACGTGATGGTGCAATGCTGCGACAACCGGGCGGTGCGCTGGGCGGCCGCGGCAGAGCAAGGCAAGCCCGTCAACATCACGGCCGAGACCAGCGACTTCGCACTCGAACTGATACTGATCAGCATCTTCGGCGACGACTACGAAACGAAGCTGCTTGCGCAGGGCGAGAACCCGTTTGCGTTCCTCGCGAGCGATTCGACGCGGGATCTCGGCGTGGTCATGAAAGCGCGCAACCTCAGGCGCCTGCTGCTGGACATCATCGCGGCCCGCCGCGATGCCGGCAACGTCGAGACCTGCGATTTCCTGTCGATGTACATGCATGCAACCGACAAGCAGGGCGCGGCGTTCAGCGACGACGAGTTGCTGGACGAACTCATCACGCTCATCGTCGCGGGATTCGAGACGTCGGCCAATACGCTCAACTGGGTGTGGTACCTGCTCGCCGGGGACGTCGGCGTCGAAAGCAAGGTCATCGAGGAGAGCCGCCGGCTGGTGCCGACCGTCTCGGCGGTCTCTGCGGATTCGCTCGCCGGGATGCAGTACACGCAGCAGGTACTCGAGGAGACGCTGCGGCTCTATCCGCCGGTGTGGCTGTTCACCCGCCGGTCCTGCGAAGACGACGAGCTCGACGCGTTCGACGTGCCCGGCGATACCGACATCTACCTGTCGCCGTTCATCCTGCATCGCACGGCCGCATTCTGGCCCGAGCCCGAGCGTTTCGATCCCGACCGCTTCGCCGAAGGACGCCTGCCGAAGATCGAGCGGCCGTACTTCCCGTTTTCGCTGGGGCCGCGCCGCTGCCTGGGCGAGTATTTCTCGTTCCTCGAGATGAAAGTCCATCTCGGCCTTTTGCTGCCGAGATTTCGTATGATGCGCGTGGACGACGAAGACCCCGGGCTGGAGCTCGCGGTGAACCTGCGCTCGGCGTCCGACATCTGGCTGCAACCGGCGATAAGGACGGCATGAAACTTTACGCAACATTGACAGAACTGCTCGACGACGTGCGCGGCAGGGATCGCGAGATCCGCTTCATCGACGGCGAGGACGACGAGACCGTACTTGGCTTTGCGGCACTGTGGGATCGCGCGCTGGCCCTGCTGGGCTCGCTGCAGGCCCGCGGCGTGAAGCCCGGTGACGAACTGGTGGTCTTCTCGAAGTCGAACCTGAATTTCATGGTCGCCTACTGGGCGGCGATGCTCGGCGGCATCGTGCCGGTGCCGGTAGCCGTGGGCATCAGCGACGAGCATCGCTTCAAGCTCTTCCGTATCCTGTCGCAGCTCGAGCGCGGCACGCTGTTCACCGAGATGGACCTGCTGCAACGCCTGCTCGATTTCTCCAGGGCACGCGAGCTGGACGACATCACGGCGCTCCTCGAGTCGCGCACCGTGCTGATGAATGACGTCACGCCCGGCGACCGCGGCGTCGTCCACGACGCGTCGCCGCGCGACGTCGCTTTCATCCAGTATTCGTCCGGATCCACCAGTGATCCCAAGGGCGTGTGCCTGACGCACGAGAACCTGTGCGTCAACATCCGCGCGATCATCGAGGGCACTCACTGGGCGGAGGACGACACGAGCCTCAGCTGGATGCCGCTGACGCACGACATGGGCCTGATCGGTTATCACCTCAGCGTGCTTGCCGCGGGCATGAACCACGCCGTCATGGACACCAGCGTGTTCGTGCGGCGGCCGCTCCTGTGGATGCTCAAGGCATCCGAGTTGCAGGCGACGCAGCTGTGTTCGCCGAACTTCGGCTACAAGCATTTCCTCAAGCTGTTCGAGCGCAAGGGACTGCCCGAGGGAACCGACCTGTCGCGCGTGCGGCTGATACTGAACGGCGCCGAGCCGATTTCCTACGATCTCTGCGAGGCGTTCCTGGGCGCGCTCGAACCGTACGGGCTCGCCGGCACCGCGATGTTCCCGGTGTACGGGCTCGCCGAAGCCACGGTGGGCGTGACCATGGGCACGCCGGGGGACCCGTATTCACGCGTCGTCATGCACCGCCACAGCCTGCGCATCGGCGAGCCCTTCGAGGTTGCGGAACCCGGCGATCCGGATGCCGTGAGTTTCGTCAAGGTCGGCAAGCCGATCCGCGATTGCGAAATGCGCCTGGCCGACGATGCCGACAACGTGCTCGCAGCGGGCCGCGTCGGCAACATCCAGCTGCGCGGCGGGAGCGTGACGGAGAGGATCTACGGCGATGACGAAGCGACCGCGGCCCTGTTCACGGCCGACGGCTGGCTGCGGACGGGTGATTGCGGCGTGCTCGTCGACGGCGAGCTCGTGATCACGGGCCGGCAGAAGGACATCATCATCGTCAACGGCCAGA
>DATIUU010000186.1:0-2321 GCA_035466635.1 Woeseiaceae bacterium | reverse complement strand
TGCCGCGCGAACTGCGCTTATTGCGGGCTCGCGAGGCACCGGGAGGCCGACCGCGACTACGCCGATCGCAACTTCATCCGCGTCGACTGGCCCGCCGTGCCGATGCGCGAGATCATCGACATCGTCGCCGCGGACCCGGCGCACAGCCCGTTCCACCGCATGTGCATCTCTATGATCACGCATCCGCGCTCCGAGCACGACACGTTCGCCGTGCTCAAGCAGTGGACGGACCGCATCGACCCGGACGTGATCCCGGTCTCGATCCTGTCGAACCCGACCACGATGAGCCGCGACGACGTGCAGAAGACGCGCGAGCTCGGCGCCGACATCTTCACCGTAGCGCTCGACGCCGCAACGCCGGAAGTGTTCGACCGCACGCGCGGCAAGGGCGTGCAGTCGCCGCACAAGTGGTCGAAGTACTGGGAAATCCTGCAGGACGCGAAGGACATCTTCGGCCCGCAGAAATTCGGCGCACACATCATCGTCGGCATGGGCGAGACGGAGTACGAGGTCCTGAACCTGGTGCAGGAACTCGTCGATCTCGGCGGCCACAGCCACCTGTTCTGCTTCTTCCCCGAGAAGGGCTCGCTCATGGATCACCTGCCCGCGACGCCCCGCGACCAGTGGCGGCGCGTGCAACTGGCACGCTACCTGATCGACTATCGCGGCGTGCGCTTGGAGCAGATGGCCTTCGACGACCTGGGCCGCGTAAAGAACTACGGCATCCCCGACAGCGAGCTGTCCGGGATCATCGACGAGGGCATCGCGTTTCGCACCTCCGGTTGCCCGGGCAAGTTCCAGGACGACATCTCGGCCTGCGACCGGCCCTACGGCGACTCGCCACCGAGCGATATCGCGAGCTACCCGTTCCAGCCGAAAAAGAAAGACCTGAAGAAGATCCGCAGGCAGCTCGACATCCCGGTGCGGGTCGAGTAAGCGCCCCCCGTCATGCCGGCAACGTTCAGGATCATCGATACGGGTGTGCGCGAAGGCCGCGCCAATATCGCGTTCGATGCGGCGCTCATCGAGGAGCGGCAGGCGGGCAGGGTGCCCGACACGATCCGCTTCCTCAGCTTTCCGCCGACCGCGCTGATCGGACGGCACCAGGACCTGAGCCGCGAACTCGATCTCGCGTATTGCGAGAAGCAGCGCATCGGCACGGTGCGCCGCATCACCGGCGGCGGTGCCATCTATCTCGACGAGGGCCAGCTCGGCTGGGAGCTCGTTTTCCACCGCGCCTCGCTCGGCATCGCGGCACTGCCCGACGTGGCCCGCGAGATCTGCAACGCCGCCGCAGCGGGCCTGCAGGCGCTGGGCGTGGATGCCCGCTTCCGGCCGCGCAACGACATCGAGGTCGGCGGCCGCAAGATCAGCGGCACCGGCGGCTTCTACGACGGCGACGTGCTCATCTACCAGGGTACGGTGCTGGTCGATCTCAACGCGCAGCGCATGGTGAGCGCGTTGCGCGTCCCGCAGAGCAAGCTCGCCAAGCGCGAGCTCGACTCGGCCGCACAGCGGGTCGTCACGCTGAAGGAACTGCTCGGCCCCGGCACGCCCGACCTGGAGATGATCAAGTTTGCGCTCCTGAAGGATTTCAAGGACGTGCTCGGCATCGAGGCGGAGTACGGTGAGATCACCGCGGGCGAAGAGGCGCTTGCGCAGCAGTACTTCGACGAGGAGATCGGCACCGAGGCGTTCCTCCGGGAGATCGACAACCCGGCGGCCGACGAGCGCGTGCTGGCCGGCACGCATACCGGCGCCGGCGGCACCATCGACACCTTCGTCAAGCTGGAAGGGCCGACGCAATCGGTCCTGCAGCGTGTATTGATCAGCGGCGACTTCTTCGTCACGCCGCCGCGAATCGTGTTCGACCTCGAATCGGCGCTTGCAGGCACATACCTGGACGAGGTCAACGCCGTTATCGCGCGGTTCTTCGAAACGACCGAGGTCGACACGCTCAGCGTGACGCCCGCCGATTTCAAGGCGTCGATCGCGAATGCCCTCGAACAGCGAGCCGCCCATGGGTGAATGCAGCAGCGCGGCCGACGCATTCAAGCTCGCCGGCCGCGGCGAAACCGCAATGAACGTCGTCGCGGTGATCCAGCACACCTCCGGCGAGTACCTGGGGCTGATGGAAGACCACCTCGAGGGCCGCCGCATCCGCTTCCAGTATTTCCGGCCGTTCGCCGGCGGCGGCAAGCTGCCGTCGGCCGAGCTGCCGGCCGACGCGCTGTTCCTGCTCGGCGGCGGCCCGTGGGGTTCTGCCGGCACGCGCGACCTGCCGACGCTGGACAGGGAGGTCGAGCTGGCCCGGCAGCGAC
>DATIUU010000185.1:0-6513 GCA_035466635.1 Woeseiaceae bacterium | reverse complement strand
TTCGGCGAACGGGGATGCAGCAGCTGCAAGGCGCTGCGATACTCCGCCGCCGCCCGCCGGGCGAGTTCCACGAGGCCATCATCGGCCTTGTTGATGAGGATGAGATCGGCCAGTTCCACGATGCCGCGCTTGATGCCCTGCAGCTCGTCGCCGGCGCCGGGCAACAGCAGCAGCAGGAACATGTCGGTCATGTCCGCCACCTTGGTTTCGGACTGCCCGACCCCCACGGTCTCGACGATGATGACGTCGAAGCCGGCCGCCTCGCAGAGGATCATCGCCTCGCGGCTGCGCCGGGTCACGCCGCCCAGCGTGGTGCCGGCGGGCGAGGGCCGGATGAACGCCTCGTCGCGACGCGACAGTTCTTCCATGCGGGTCTTGTCGCCGAGGATAGAGCCGCCGCTGACGGCCGACGACGGGTCCACGCTGAGCACGGCCACGCGATGGCCGGCATCGATGACGTGATTGCCGAGCGCCTCGATGAACGTCGACTTGCCGACCCCGGGGATGCCCGAGATGCCCAGCCGGATCGAGTTGCCGGCCTTGGGCATCAGCCGTTCCAGCAGGGCCGAGGCCGCCGCGCGGTGGTCGCTGCGCGTGGACTCGATCAGCGTGATGGCCTGGGCGAGGACCCTGCGGTTTCCCGCGGTCACACCCTCTGCCAGCGCGGCGATATCCTGTTCCGATACGGGCTTGCGCTTCGCCGGCGGCAACGGCGCTACTCCAGTTCCAGGATCTTGTCGTCCACGGCCAGCGTCGTGCCGGCCTCGAAGTAGATCTTCGCCACCACGCCGTCGCGTTCCGCGTGCAGTGTGTTCTCCATCTTCATGGCCTCGATTACGGCCAGTTGTTCGCCGGCGCTCACCGTGTCGCCTTCCTTCACGGACAGCGATACCAGCAGGCCCGGCATCGGCGATATCAGGAACTTCGACATGTCGGGCGGCGCTTTCACCGGCATGTGTTTGAACAACTCGGCGGCCCGCGGCGTGAGGATGGTGACGTCGGAGCAGCGGCCGGCATGCTGCACGCGGTAGGTCTGGACGGCGCGCTCGACCTGGGCGAACACCTCCCTGCCGTTGACCGTGCCGCCGAAGAGCTGCTGGCCGAACGACCAGCCCGTGCGGACGGCGTTCATCTTGCCGTCGATGGTGATGTCGAAACCGCCTTCCACGGGCTCGATCGTGATCGGGTAATGCCGGCCGTCGATGATTGCGACCCAGTCCTTCGGCACCGTGCGCTCGTGTCCCGTGAGCTGGCCGCCGATGCGTGCGGCGCGGTCGCGATAACCGCGCAACATCGAGGCCGCTACCGTGATGGTTATCGTGGGGTCCTCGAGTTCGCCGCTCGACGGATCGAAGCCGTCCGGGTACTCCTCGCCGATCATGTTGGTCGAGATGTTGCCGTCGATGAAACGCGGGTGCCGCATCAGCGCGGACAGGAAGCCGAGGTTGCTCGACACGCCCTTGATGACGAACTGGTCGAGCGCGGTGCACATGCGGGCGCGGGCCTCCTCGCGGTCGGCGCCGTAGGTGATGAGCTTGGCGATCATCGGGTCGTAGAACATCGAGATCTGGCCGCCCTCGTAAACGCCGGTGTCCACGCGGACGTGTTCGTTCTCCGGCGGCGGGCGGTAGTATACGAGGCGGCCGGTCGACGGCAGGAAGTTGCGCGCCGGGTCCTCGGCGTAGACGCGGGATTCCATGGCCCAGCCGTTGATCGGCACGTCCGCCTGCTCGACCGGCAGTTTCTCGCCGTTCGCCACGCGGATCATCAGCTCGACGAGGTCGAGGCCGGTGATCAGCTCGGTGACCGGGTGCTCGACCTGCAGCCGGGTATTCATCTCGAGGAAGTAGAAGTTGCGATCCTTGTCGACGATGAACTCGACCGTCCCGGCCGACTCGTAGTCCACCGCCCTGGCGAGCGCCACGGCCTGCTCGCCCATCTGCCTGCGGGTGGCCTCGTCGAGAAACGGCGACGGCGCCTCCTCGATGACTTTCTGGTGGCGGCGTTGCAGGGAGCATTCGCGCTCGTTGAGGTACAGGGCATTGCCGTGCCTGTCGGCCATGACCTGGATCTCGATGTGCCGCGGCTCCTCGATGAACTTCTCCACCAGGATCTGGTCGTTGCCGAAACTCGAGCGGGCTTCGTTCGCGGCGCGCAGGAAGCCGTCCCGGCATTCCGCGTCGTTGCGGGCCACGCGCATACCCTTGCCGCCGCCGCCCGCGGTTGCCTTCAGCATGACCGGGTAGCCGATCTCGTTGGCTACCTCGACGGCGTGTTCGGCGTCCTTCATCGCATCTGGAAAGCCGGGGATCGTGTTGACGCCGGCCTCGTCGGCCAGTTTCTTGGACGTGATCTTGTCGCCCATCGCCTCGATCGCGCGGGTGTTGGGGCCGATGAAGACGATGTTCGCCGCTTCGAGGGCTGCCCGGAACCCGGCATTCTCGGAGAGGAAGCCGTAGCCCGGGTGCACGGCCTCGGCGCCCGTGTCGAGGCAGGCCTGCACGATCCTGTCCTTCAGCAAGTAGCTTTGCGCCGAGGGCGGCGGGCCGATGCGCACGGCCTCGTCGGCCATCTGCACGTGCAATGCATCGCGATCGGCGTCGGAATAGACGGCGACCGTCGCGATGCCCATGCTGCGGGCGGTCTTGATGACGCGGCAGGCGATCTCGCCGCGGTTCGCAATCAGTATTTTCCTGAACATCGACGGCCCCTCTAAAGCGGAATGTTGTCGTGCTTGCGCCAGGGGTTGTCGAGCTTCTTGTTGCGAAGCACGGCAAGCGAGCGGCAGATGCGTTTTCGAGTGGCATGCGGCGCGATCACGTCGTCGATGTAGCCGCGGCTGCCGGCGACGAACGGATTGGCGAACTTCTGGCGGTACTCTTCGGTGCGCCGGGCAATCTTCTCGTTATCGCCGATGTCCTCGCGGAAGATGATCTCCACCGCGCCCTTGGGCCCCATCACGGCGATCTCGGCACTCGGCCAGGCGAGGTTGACGTCGCCGCGCAGGTGCTTGGAGGACATGACGTCGTAGGCGCCGCCGTAGGCTTTGCGGGTGATAACGGTGACCTTCGGCACCGTGGCCTCGGCGTAGGCGAACAAGAGCTTCGCGCCGTGCTTGATGATGCCGCCGTGCTCCTGCGCCGTGCCGGGCAGGAATCCGGGCACGTCGACGAAGGTCAGTATGGGGATGTTGAAGGCGTCGCAAAAACGAACGAAACGGCCGCCCTTGATCGACGACTTGATGTCCAGGCAGCCGGCCAGCACGTCGGGCTGGTTGGCGACGACGCCTACCGTGTGGCCTTCCATGCGGATGAAGCCGATGATGATGTTCTTCGCGTGGTCCGGCTGCAGTTCCCAGAACTCGTAGTCGTCCGCGACCTTGTAGATGAGTTCCTTCATGTCGTACGGCATGGCCGGGTTGTCCGGCACCAGCGTGTCGAGCGACATTTCGAGACGATCGACCGGGTCGGGGGTCGGCCGGTGCGGCGCCTGCTCGCGGTTGTTCGACGGCAGGTAGTTCACGAACCGGCGCACCATCAACAACGTCTCGACGTCGTTTTCGTAAGCGCGGTCGCAGACACCGGAGATGGTCGAATGGGTCAGCGCGCCGCCGAGCTGCTCCGCGGTGACCGATTCGTGGGTCACGGTCTTTACCACCTCGGGTCCCGTGACGAACATGTAGGAGGAGTCTTTCACCATGAAGATGAAGTCGGTCATCGCGGGCGAGTAGACGGCGCCGCCGGCGCACGGGCCCATGATGACCGAGATCTGCGGAACGACGCCCGACGCCAGCACGTTGCGCTGGAAGACTTCCGCGTAACCGCCCAGCGAGGCCACGCCTTCCTGGATACGGGCGCCACCCGAATCGTTCAGGCCGATCACCGGCGCGCCGACCTTCATGGCCTGGTCCATTAGCTTGCAGATCTTCTCGGCGTGCGCCTCGGACAGCGAGCCGCCGAAAACGGTGAAGTCCTGGCTGAAGACGAAAACGAGCCGGCCGTTGAGCGTGCCCGTGCCGGTGACCACGCCGTCGCCGGGGACCTTCTTGTCGGCCATGCCGAAATCGTTGCAACGGTGCTCGACGAACGTGTCCCATTCCTCGAAGCTGCCTTCGTCGAGCAGCAGATCGATGCGTTCGCGCGCGGTCAGCTTGCCGCGGCTGTGTTGCACGTCGATCCGGTTCTGGCCGCCTCCCAGCGCGGCCGCCTGGCGTCTTTTTTCGAGTTCTTCGATTATTTCATGCATGTTCCACCCTGTCTGCGTCGCGCCCCTTCGACGCCCCCGTTGTTGTCGGTGCCGGCGCCTTACGCGGCGGGCCGGCGTTTTTCGATGATCTCGAGCACTTCGTTCGCGGCCTCCAGTATGTTGGTGCCGGGAGCGAAGACGGCGGACACGCCGCCCTCGAGCAGTGCTGCGTGGTCCTGCGGCGGGATGACGCCGCCGCAAACCACGACGATGTCGTCCGCGCCTTCCTTCTCGAGGCCGGCGATGACCTGCGGCACCAGCGTCTTGTGACCGGCGGCCTGGGTCGAGATGCCGATGATGTGCACGTCGTTCTCGATCGCTTCGCGGACGGCTTCGTCGGGCGTCTGGAACAGCGGCCCGATGTCCACGTCGAAGCCGATGTCGGCGAAGGCGGTCGCGATGACTTTCGCGCCCCGGTCGTGCCCGTCCTGCCCGAGCTTGCAGATCAGTATGCGCGGGCGGCGGCCTTCGGCCTTCTCGAACTCGACGACCCGCTGCCGCAGCGAAACAAATGCTTCGTCATTCTCGTACACGGCGCCATAAACCCCCGAAATCGACTGGGTGACGGCGCGATGCCGCCCGTAAACTTTCTCGAGTGCATCGGAGATCTCGCCGACCGTCGCCCTTGCCCGCGCGGCGTCGACCGCGAGCGCGAGCAGGTTGCCGGTCTTGTTCTCCGCCGCCTCGGTCAGGGCGCCCAGGGCCGCGTTGCAGGCCGCGTCGTCGCGGCTCTGGCGAACGTTCTCGAGCCGGCGGATCTGCGACTCGCGCACGGCGGCATTGTCGATGTCGAGAATCTCGATTTGCGACTCTTCGTCGTGCTGGAACTTGTTGACGCCGACGATCGTCTCGTCGCCGCGGTCGATGCGGGCCTGGCGCCGCGCGGCGGACTCCTCGATGCGCAGCTTCGGCATACCGGTCTCGACCGCCCGCGTCATGCCGCCCATCTCCTCGACCTCGTCGATGAGCTTGCGCGCCACGGCGGCGAGGTCGCTCGTCAGTTTTTCCACGTAGTAGGAGCCCGCCAGCGGGTCCACCACTTTCGTGATACCGGTTTCTTCCTGCAGCACGAGCTGCGTATTGCGCGCGATGCGGGCCGAAAACTCCGTCGGCAGCGCGAGCGCCTCGTCGAACGAGTTGGTGTGCAACGACTGCGTGCCACCGAGCGCGGCCGCCATCGCTTCCACTGCCGTGCGGACGATGTTGGTGTGCGGGCTCTTCGCCGTGAGGCTGACGCCGGACGTCTGGCAATGCGTGCGCAGCATCAGTGAGCGCGGGTCCCTGGGCGAGAACTTTTCGGCCATGAGCGTCGACCACAGCAGCCGCGCGGCACGCAGCTTCGCGATCTCCATGAAGAAGTTCATGCCGATCGCGAAGAAGAACGACAGCCGCGGCGCGAACGCATCAACGTCGAGGCCGCTGTCGATCGCCGCGCGCACGTACTCGATGCCGTCGGCGATCGTGTACGCCAGTTCCTGCGCACAGGTCGCGCCGGCTTCCTGCATGTGGTAGCCGGAAATGGAGATCGAATTAAAGCGCGGCATGTTGGCCGACGTGTAGGCAATGATGTCCGACACGATCCGCATGGAAGGTGCGGGCGGGTAGATATAGGTGTTGCGGACCATGAACTCCTTGAGGATGTCGTTCTGCAGCGTCCCGGCGAGCGGCGCGGGCGAGGCGCCCTGTTCCTCGCCGGCGACGATGTACATCGCCATGATCGGCAACGCGGCCCCGTTCATCGTCATGGAGACCGACATCTTGTCGAGCGGTATGCCGTCGAACAGGATCTTCATGTCCTCGACGCTGTCGATCGCGACGCCCGCCTTGCCCACGTCACCGACGACGCGCGGGTGATCCGAGTCGTAGCCGCGATGCGTCGCGAGATCGAACGCGACCGACAGCCCGGTCTGGCCGCCCGCGAGGTTCTTCCGGTAGAAGGCGTTGGATTCCTCGGCGGTGGAGAAGCCGGCGTACTGGCGCACCGTCCACGGCCGGCCCGCGTACATCGTCGCCTTGGGACCGCGCACGAACGGCGCCATTCCCGGGAGCGAGTCGAGATACTCGACGTCGGCGAGATCGGCCGCGGTGTACAGGGGCTTTACCGCGATCCCTTACGGGGTGTCCCAGGTCAGCTCGTCCGGCGACCGGCCCTTGCATTCCTTGCTTGCCAGTTCGCGCCAGTCGTCGATCGATTTCTTCGGAAACTTCGTCATCGTGGGCTGTGCTCTCGGACGCGGCTGCGTGCGCCGCGATTATTTCTTGTTGTCG
>DATIUU010000184.1:0-3662 GCA_035466635.1 Woeseiaceae bacterium | reverse complement strand
GGGCTCGGTCATCGCGATCGCGAGGATGCTCTCGCCGCTGACGCATTTCGGCAACCAGCGTTGCTTCTGCTCCGCGGTACCGAACTCTTCGATATACGGGCCGACCAGCCGGCTGTGCAGCCACAGGAAGAAACCGGGCTCGCCATGCAGCGTGAGCTCTTCCATCAGGATCTGCTCGTAACGGAAGTCGGCCACGCCGGCGCCGCCGTATTTCTCGTCGGCCCACATCAGGAGCAGGCCCTGTTCGCCTGCCTTCAGGTAGGCCTCGCGATCGACAATGCCCTGTTCGCGCCACTTCTCGCCGTGTGGCTGCACTTCATTGATCATGAAGCTGCGCACGGAATCGCGAAACATCTCGTGCTCTTCATCGAATATCAGTCTGTCCACGATTCGACTTCCTATCGTCCCTTGAATTCAGGATTGCGCTTCTCGAAAAACGCTTTCACCCCTTCCAGGTTGTCGGCGCAACCCACGAGCGACTGCTGCAGCTCCGCTTCCGCGTTGAAGCACGTCTCCCAGTCGTGATCCTGTGCGAGCCGCATCACCTTCTTCGTGGCTGCCAGCGACAACGGTGCGCGCTTCACGAGCGCCTGCGCCCATTCGCGCGCGGCGGCCTGCAGCTGCCCGGCCGGTACCGCCTTGTTGGCAAGGCCTAGCTGGACACAGCGCGCCGCGTCGATGCGCTCCGATTCGACGCTCAGCTGGAACGCGCGCCGGTAGCCGAGCTGCCTCACGAGCAGCCAGTTCAGGCCGCCGTCCGGCACCAGCGAGATCGTCGTGAACGGTGACAGCAGGAACGCGTCCTCGGCCATGATCAGCAGGTCGCAGGTCAGCGCCAGCGACAGGCCGATTCCCGCGGCGGAACCGGGCACCGCCGCGATGACCGGCTTCGGCATCGACGCGACCGCGGTCATGACCGGGCGATACTCGTATTGCAGCTTGCCGAACACGGTGCGGCCCTCGAGGCCGCCCTTCAGGTCCGCACCCGCACTGAAACAGCGGCCTTCGCCCGTCAGCACGACGGCGCGAACCGATTCGTCGTTGCGGGCGCCTTCCAGCGCCGCCAGCAGGTCGACGCTGAGCTGCGACGTGAAGGCGTTCATCGCGTCGGGACGGTTGAGAGTCACGACGGCGACGCCGTCCGCCTGTTCGTACCTGACGATTTCGCTCATCTTTCCAGCTCCCGGCCGTTACATGTTGCGGCGGTACTCGCCGCCGACGCCGTACAGTGCCGAGGAGATCTGCCCGAGCGAACTGCTCTTCACCGTCTCCATCAGTTCGGCGAAGATGTTGCCGCGCTCGCGGGATACCTCCTGCAGGCTCGCGAGCGCCTGCGACCGTTCCCCGGCATGTGTCTCCTGAAACGCGCGCAGGTTGCGGATCTGGTCGTTCTTCTCCGCCTCGCTCGAACGTATGAGCTCCAGCTCGTGCACTTCGTCCTCCTGTCCCTCCTTGGGCAGGAACGTATTCACGCCGATCAACGGCAGCGAACCGTCGTGCTTCCTGCTCTCGTAGTACAGGCTCTCCTCCTGAATCTTGCTGCGCTGGTACATGGTGTCCATCGCGCCCAGTACGCCGCCGCGTTCGGAGATGCGTTCGAACTCCTGGTAGACCGCTTCCTCGACGAGGTCCGTGAGTTCGTCGATGATGAACGAGCCCTGCCAGGGGTTCTCACAGTAGTTCAGGCCGAGCTCCTTCGAAATGATCATCTGGATCGCGACCGCGCGGCGCACCGACTGTTCGGTCGGCGTCGTTATCGCCTCGTCGAACGCGTTGGTGTGCAGGCTGTTGCAGTTGTCGAACAGGGCGTAGAGCGCCTGCAGCGTGGTGCGGATGTCGTTGAAGCTGATCTCCTGGGCGTGCAGGCTGCGGCCCGAGGTCTGGATGTGGTACTTCAGCATCTGCGAACGCGCGCCCGCGCCGTAGCGTTCGCGCATGGCGCGAGCCCATATTCGCCGCGCGACCCGCCCGATCACCGTGTATTCGGGATCCATGCCGTTGGAGAAGAAGAAGCTCAGGCTGGGCGCGAACGCGTCGATGTCCATGCCCCTCGCGAGGTAGTACTCGACGATCGTGAAGCCGTTCGCGAGCGTGAACGCCAGCTGGCTGACGGGGTTCGCACCCGCCTCCGCGATGTGATAGCCGCTGATCGACACGCTGTAATAGTTGCGCACGTTGTTGTCGATGAAGAATTCCTGCACGTCGCCCATCATCTTCATCGCGAACTCCGTCGAGAAGATGCAGGTGTTCTGCGCCTGGTCTTCTTTCAGGATGTCGGCCTGCACGGTGCCGCGCACCGTCGACATCGTTTCCTCGCGGATGCGCGCGTAGGTCCCGGCGTCGACGACCTTGTCGCCGGAGATCCCGAGCAGGCCGAGGCCGAGGCCGTCATTGCCCGCCGGCAGTTTGCCGCCGTAGCGCGGCCGCTCGCGGCCCTCGAAGTAAGCGTCGATCGTCTTGCTGGCCTGTTCCCACTTGCCGGTCTCGCGCAGGTGTTTCTCGACCTGCTGGTCGATGGCCGTGTTCATGAAGAACGCGAGCATCATCGGCGCCGGCCCGTTGATCGTCATCGACACCGAGGTCTTCGGCGAACACAGGTCGAATCCCGAGTAGAGCTTCTTCATGTCGTCGACGGTTGCGATCGAGACGCCGGAATTGCCGACCTTGCCGTAGATGTCCGGGCGCTCGTGCGGGTCCTCGCCGTACAGCGTGACCGAGTCGAATGCGGTGGACAGCCGCGCGGCATCCTGGCCGTGCGAAAGGTAGTGGAAACGCCGGTTGGTCCGTTCCGGTGTGCCCTCTCCGGCGAACATGCGCGTCGGGTCTTCGCCGAGACGCCGGTAGGGATACACGCCGCCGGTGTACGGATAGCCGCCGGGCAGGTTCTCGCGGCAGAGGAAATCGAGCAGTTCGCCCCAGTCCCGGTAACGCGGCGCCGCGATCTTCGGGATCTTCTGGTGACTCAGCGATTCGCGGTAGTTGTCGCCCCGGATCTCGCGGCCGCGGACCTCGTAACTGTAGGTGTCGGCGGTCACGGCCTCCCGGCGTGCCGGCCATTCGCGCAGCAGCCGGATCGATTCCGGGGTCAGCTCGCCGAGCGCTTCCTGGTAGCGCTGCCTGAGCACCGTGAGGGTCCGGTCGCCCGCGGCGGTCAGCGCTTCCTGTGCGTAGGGATCGAATGCCGCGGGCAGCGCCGCGTCGCCCAGCGCCTTCAGCGACTCGTGGAGGTGTTGCAGGCGGCTGGCGACGTCGGCCTGGGTGTCGATATGGCGGTTGATCTCGCGCCCCTGCTCCGCGATTTCCGCGAGGTAGCGGATGCGGCTGCCGGGGATCATCGCGGTCGAGCGCGGCTCCCGGATCGACGTGTCGATATCCGGCGACCACGCAGCCGGATCAAGGCCGAGTTTCTCCGCCACGCGCCGGCACAGCTCCACGAACATCCAGGTGATGCCCGGATCGTTGAACTGGCTGGCGATCGTCGGGTAGACCGGCACCTCGTCGTCACTGGTGTCGAACGCGACGTGGTTGCGCTTCCACTGCTTGCGGATATCGCGCAGGGCATCCTCGGCGCCGCGCTTGTCGAACTTGTTGAGCACGACCAGGTCCGCGAAGTCCAGCATGTCGATCTTCTCGAGCTGGCTGGCGGCGCCGTAATCGCTGGT
>DATIUU010000183.1:0-2883 GCA_035466635.1 Woeseiaceae bacterium | reverse complement strand
GCCAGCGATTTGCGTTTCCAGAATTGATCGTTCATCGTCTCGACTCTTCGAGAGGGTACCCCAATTTCCGATGAAAGCCGTATTCCTTGATTTCGGGACGATGGGCGCCGGCCTCGACCTCGGGGAACTGGAGGGCCTGGTCGGCGAACTCATCGTGTACGACCAGTCGCCGCAGGATACCGTCGCGGCGAGGATCGCCGGCGCGGACATCGTGTTCACCAACAAGATCCGCCTGACGCGCGAGCTGCTCGATGCCGCCCCGGGCCTGAAATTCATCGCGCTGACGGCGACGGGCACGGACAACATCGACACCGGGTGCGCGAAACAACACGGCATCGGCGTCGCCAACATTCGCCATTACTGCACGCAGTCGGTCGTCGAACACGTCTTCGGCGTGCTGCTCGCGCTGACCCACAGCCTGCCGCGCTACCGCGATTCCGTGCGCGCGGGTGACTGGCAGCGGTCCACCGATTTCTGCATGCTGCACTACCCGGTCCGGGAGCTCTCCGCGATGACGCTCGGCATCGTCGGTTACGGCGCCCTGGGACAGGGCGTTGCGCGCATCGCGCGCGCGTTCGGCATGCAGGTGATCGTGGCGGCGCGGCCGGGCACGGACGGCGTGCCGGACGGCCGCGTCGGCTTCGACGAGCTGCTTGCCGGGTCCGACGTCATCAGCCTGCACTGCCCGCTGAACGAGGCGACGCGCAAACTGTTCGGCGCACGGGAATTCCGGGCGATGAAGAAGAGCGCCATTCTCATCAACACGGCCCGCGGCGGGCTGGTCGATTCGCAGGCGCTGGCCGACGCCCTGGCCAACGGCGAGATTGCCGCGGCGGCGATCGACGTGCTGCCGCAGGAACCGCCGGTCAGCGGCGATCCGCTGCTCGACTACCGCGGCGACAACCTGGTCCTCACGCCGCACATCGCCTGGGCGACGGACGAGGCCCGGCAGAACGCGATCGACGAGCTCGCGGCCAATACCCGGGCGTTCCTGGAAGGCGCGGAACGCAACCGCGTGGTCTAGGGCAACTCCACCCGGTACGGCGAATTCAGCGCCTCGAGGACGGCGCGATCGCGATCGTAGACGTCGTCGTAAAAGCGGATGCGGCCGTCACGCCCGACCTCGGCGGTCCAGTACAGCAGCAACACCGGCACCGGTTGCTCGAGGAACACGGTCTTCGTCTCCCGGGACTGGCGCAGCTTCTCGATGGCGGCCGCGTCCAGGCCGTTCGCTTCCAGCAGCAGCGCCGCGAACTCGAACGGATACTCGACCCGGACGCAGCCGGAGCTGAACGTGCGGTCGGCACGATCGAACAACCCCTTGGCGGGCGTGTCGTGCAGGTACACCGCGTGCTCGTTCGGGAACATGAACTTGATCTCGCCGAGCGCATTGCCGGCTCCGGGCTGCTGCACCAGCGTGTAGGGGAAGTTCCGCTGGTTGAGCGAAGCCCAGTCGATGCCGGCGGGATCGACGGTGTCGCCGTTGCTGTCCTTCACGAGGTAGTTTCCGGTGGCGAGATAGCCCGGGTCGTTCTGCACGGCCGGGAGTATGTCCCTGGTGGCGATGCTGTAAGGGACGGTCCAGTCCGGGTTGAACACCACGTAGCGCATCTCGGAGCGAAACACCGGGGTCTTGCGGTAAGTCCGCCCGACCACCGCGCGGCTCGACCAGATCATCTCGTGATCGCGAAACACGTACACGCGGAACCCCGCGATGTTCACGATGACGAAGTCATCCGCGAGACTGTCCAGCACCCAGCGCGAGCGCTCCAGGTTGACGCGGATCTGCTCGATGCGCCGCTCGACCGGGACGTTCAGCGCCCTGAGGGTCGCGGCACCCACGACGCCGTCGACTTCCAGCCCGTGCCGTGCCTGGAAGTCCCGCACGGCCGCTTCCAGCGCGCCGCCGTACACCGCCGGGTCGGCAACCGCGCCGGCAGGAAGTTCGCCCGTGATCGCCAGGCGCTGCGCCAGCAGGGGCAGGCGCTCGTCGCTGTCGCCGGGCCTGAGCGTCGGCCCCCGAGGTATCGGCGGCCAGCCGCCGGCCGCTGCGAGCTCGCGGTAGTGCAGTAGGTAGGCCTGCATCCGGCCGTAGAGTTCGTCGCGCGGAAACGTGCGCTCGAGGTAGCCGGCGAGCGAATCGGCATCCATGGCCTCCTGGAAGACAACGGCCGGGTCCCGGCGCCGCAATTCGCGCTGGAAATTCCAGTCGGGGTCGAGGTCGTTGGGGTTCACCTTGCCGAAGCGCCGGTGATAGCCGATGCGGATCAGGCTGTCGGTCATGCCCATGTCGATGGCGGCCCGTTCCGTCGCGTCGAGCCGCTCCCCGGCGGCCAGCTTGGCGCGGACGCGGCGCAGCGCCTCCAGGTGGTAATCCGCCGGGTCGAGCCCGTCTTCCGCGGTCGACTCGACCAGGCGTATGAGCTCATCCGTCCTCTCGACGTCGGGCCAGGCCGGTTCGAAGTTGCGATTCTCGTAGATCCGCGCCAGCAACTCGCCGGAAGCGACCTCGAACCCGTCGACGCTCAGGTGCCCGGTTTCGCGCAGCTGCTCGATCTCGGCGCGGATCGCCTCCTGGACCCCCGGTTCGGCGGCAAACGCCGCAAGGCCTGCCACGACTAGCAAAATCGCCAGCCCGTGCTTCGCTAGCGTCCTCATCCTGAACTCGTCTCCTGCCGGATTTGTGCGCTGATTGGCAGTTCCCGGCCGCCATGATGCTAGAATTTCCGGCAATACCAGTATCCGGGATACCCCTCAGCACGATGACGAAGCACTCGAAGCGATTACTGGTCCTGACCGCCGTGCTGAGCGTGGCCGTCATGGGCAGCATGATCAAGCCGACCAAGGTCCGCGCGGCGGACGCCCGCCAGCTGTCGTTCTACC
>DATIUU010000182.1:0-1899 GCA_035466635.1 Woeseiaceae bacterium | reverse complement strand
GTCTTCTTCCATGACCTGTTCGATGAGGTGCGCCCCGCCGACGATGCCTTCGCACTCGGGAATCAGGTCGTCTTCCGTCATGTCGAAGAGATCGAGGTTCGGCGAGCAGCAGTAGAACCTGGCGCCCGCCTCGTGCGCGTCCTGGATGAAGCTGTAGACGGACTTCGGCGAGCCCTCTTTGACGAACAGCTTTTCGGCGACGCCTTTCTTCATGAGCCTGCCGGATGTCGCCGTGCAGATGACGTCGACCTCGTAGTCCATTGCGGCGGCGACGGTCGCCTGGAAGATCGGGGCGCCGAGTTCCTCGCCGTTGCGGGGGTCGGTGTTCGCCATGACGATGATCAGTTTTTGAGCCATTGATTTCGGGTCCTCTGTGTCGTCCGACGCCGGCAGGAAGCCGTCTAACAGTTAATTAGCATATACTAAAATACTGGCGTGTCCAATTCACCCGCAGGACGCTCTGCCGCCTTCGGTGACGACATCAATTGGGTGCACTGCACAAGCCCGGTCATGATCGGCACGAGTTCGTCTTCGATCGTGCGCTGCAGCGAGCGCAGCGTCTCGAGGCCTTCCGCCGTGTTGCCGGGGACCTCTTCGAATTCCATGATCAGGTCTTCGACCATGCCGAGCTTGATCCCGGGATTGCCGAGAAATCCATACGAGTTATCCCCGACCCGGAAGACGGCCGGGGCGCCGCTTTCGGTCTCGGCCAGCACGTCCGCGCCATCCGGCAGCACCGGCCGGTCGCGCATGTAGACGACTTGGTGAAAGGTCTCGGGAAGGAACCCGTTCAGGGCGTCGTCGCGAGTACGCCTCGCGATGCCGGCCTCGAGCACGAGATCGGCAGGCTCGGAGCCGCCCCCGGCCGCGATGGCGAGAATCTGCGCGCCGAGGCCGAAGCCCACGACGGGCGTGCCTTCCTCCAGGCGCTGCCGGGTCAGCTCGACTTCCCTGTCCAGCGTCGGCAGGTCGCGCGTGCCGGCAGAACCCCATGGGCCGCCGCCGAGCAGGAACAGCGCGTCGGCCGGCAGCTCCGCCGTGGGCAGTTTGCCGCCGCCGGCGAACGGCCGGAAATACTGGAAGCGGATGCGGCGGCCCTCGAGGTGGTCCTCCATCAGCCCCAGGTACTCGCCGGAGGTGTGCTGGATCACCGCGACGACGTTCATCGCGGTTTCACCGCGGCCCGCGAGCTTGAATGCGTCGGCGGCGCTGCTGCACTCACCCATGGGCGGCTCGCTGTTCGAGGGCGTTCGCTATCGACGCCTTGAAATCGGCCGGCGTGACGCTGAGCGTGTCCACCTCGGTCGACGCGAAGAACCGGTCCACCGCAGCATCGACTTCGTCGAGGCGCGCGCCCGCGAGCGCCGACTCGAGGTCGAACACGATGCGTGGCGGCGTCACAAAAAAGTCGCCGCTGATCAGCACACGCTGCAGGACCGATTGCGTCGGCCCTTCCAGCTTGACGAAGGCGTCGATCGTGCCACCGGCGCCGGTATGGGTGCCGGCCAGCACGCGCTCGTCGGCCGCCGGGTTGTCGATCTCCTGGAGGAACTCCTCGGTGCCGATCTCTTCGTCGAAGTATTGCCGCGCCAGCGCCTCTTCACCCGCGGTGATCTCACCGTACTCCGCCTCGATGCCGAGCACGTCCTTGAAACCCTTCAGGAGCGCGAACTTGATCATCTCCAGGTCGGGCGTGCCGGGGCCGAGCAATTCCTTCAGCGTGACGACCCGCTGTGCGGCGGAGTCGAGTTCGCGCTTGGCAAGCTTGCTTTGCGGGACGCGCAAGGCGTTCACCATGCGCTGCGCGTTGAGATCGACCAGCACCGTGCCCTGGTAGATGAGCACGTCGCCGTCGTAGAAGCCGCCGGTGCCGCTGATCTTGCGGCCGTTGACTTCGAT